>NZ_SGUB01000009.1:0-138123 GCF_005435235.1 Halorubrum sp. GN12_10-3_MGM | reverse complement strand
GCATCGAGCGGCTCGGTGTTGATCTCTATGACTCCTAGCTCGATCAACTGCCGAAACATCCCGCCGAACGCTGACTCAGTGGAAGACATATCGCCAGATTAGAACTGTCTGAGTGTAATTATACGGGCTTTCCGCGTTTCTACATAAGAGCGTGAAGGGAAGTGGACACATCCAGAAAATGACCCAACAGGCGTGGACACCGATACGTTCCACAAGTTCCTGCTCGGACTGATGAACTCCCGCGTGCTACACTACTACATGTTCAAACGTTCTGGCGAGATCGACGCCGCCGAAGCGTTCGCGAATATGCGGCAGGGAGATATTCGCGAGCTGCCGGTGCCGGTTGCGGACCTGACGACAGATGCTGGGCGCGAGACAGTGCGTGAGATAGCGGAGTGTGTCGAAGAGATGCAAAACGGTGGAGAGCTCGGGGATGCGACGGATCTCAAGATCGAGCGTCTGCTACTCGATCTGTACGGTTTGCGACCGGCGGATCTGTCGTATATTCATTCGCAAATGGGGCTTGGAGCGTACCACAAGAAAATGATGGAACTGTATCCGGACGGGAAGCCGTCTGCTCCGGAGCGAAAGCAGGATATCCGCGTCGATGTCGACTCCACAACAGCTGAGGCTGACGACTAGGCCAAATTGTTCTGTTGGGTCGGCTGTGTTCGTTCACTGGATGTCGTCGGCATACTTCCCGATCCGCATTACCCAGAATTTTCCGTTCATCTTGAGTACCCGCCCTCGCTCCTCGGCGATCGTGAGAAGATTCTCGACTTGTTGGAGTTCGATCTCGTTCAAATTGATGTGCTCGTCGACGTCTTCTGCTGTGACCGGCTCGTGAGTTGCGACGATATCGACAACCTCATCGAGGGAGAAAGGCTGGGTCATTTTCAGGCCGGCTGGTCGTCGCTTCGTTCATCAAGCTTCTTTGTTGCGCGGAGCACTTTCTCTGGGTCATCGATGAGGGTGATCTGCGTTTCGCTTCCAAGTGCGTGACCAGCAGGCTTCCGCTTCCGGGAGAGAATTTCAAGGAACTCTGCTTCCTTCAAGAGGTCTCGTACGCGACGTTCCGAGAGCGCATCAGTCGCATCAAAATTACATTTTCGTTGGTAGAGTTCGTACGCTTCTGTCGTTGTGACTGGATCTGCGGTGGTATCGCGGTCAGCTGAAAGTGCGGCGACGGACTGGATGACCAATCTCGAGTGCGGTGGGAGTCGGGAGATGATTTGGAGAATCTCTTCCACTTCAGCCTCCTCGAATCCTTGTTCGACGTGGCTTCTTTTCACAGTATCTGAACCAGCTTTGTTCGCTACTTCACCAGCGTATCGGAAGATGTCCATCGCTTTGCGTGCGTCTCCATGCCGACTGCCTGCTTTGGCTGCTGCGAGGGGAATGACATCTGACTCAAGAACACCATCTTTGTAGGCGTCCTTCCGCGCGTTGAGAATCTGTTCTAGTTGAGCCGGTTCGTATGGCGGGAAAATGTGGCCACGTTCGTTGAGACTGGAAAGGGTTCGCTCTTGGAGTTTGTCCTTGAATCGAGGTTTGTTGCTGATCGCGATGATACCGAGAGAGCTCGAATTAAGTTTGTTTGCTTCCCCAGCTCGAGAGAGTTGCATCAAGAGAGAATTGTAGTCTCGGTGTTTGTCGATTTCATCGAGAATAACGATTCCGACGTCGTGGTTTTCCTCCAACGCATCCCAAGCCCGGTTGTAAACAGTATTGGTCGCGAGGCCAGTGTCGGGAATCGACACGTCACTCCCGTCGGTGTTGAACATCTGCCCGATCTCGGTGATCGCGCCAGTCTCGGTGTTGCTTTGAGCACAGTCAACGTACGCACGTCCGATCGAGACGTCGTTGGCAGTAGCTTCTCGTTGGAGCTGTTTCGTGATAAACTTCGCACACAGTGACTTTCCCGTGCCCGGTTTCCCAAAGAGGAGGCAATTGTTGGGTTTGCTTCCTTCAAGTGCGGGCTGGAGAGATTGAGCCAGCGCCTCAAGCTGGTCGTCACGCCCGATAATACGACTCTCATCGACCACATAGTCGATTTGGAGGATATCTTTGTTCGCGAAGACCGAATTGAGGCCGTCAAAGAAATTCCGTGACATGGATGGAACAAGAACCCATCCCCAGTTAAAATTTTGGAGCAGTAGAACACCGAGTTTCCGTAAGCGATCTCTTCAAAACCAGCATCACAGAGGATTTATACGGTGTTTAGAGCGGAAACTGGGGGTGTTCCGCGTATCCCCGTTTCCGTTCTAAGTATGTGAGCCATCAACATTAGTGCTCGGAGGTCCCCACCCCACGTTTCCGCTCTAGATATCTTTGGGGACAACAGAGTAAGAGTTGGCTTTGTCGAGGTCTGATTTCATTCCGGTGGCTCGGGGAACTCAGGCTACAACAGGACACCCCCACCCCACGTTTCCGCTCTAGATGGCGGTTCTGTACCTTACCTAACGCACCCGATCTAATTCTGGCGTCTGTGCTGCCACACCCCGTGTTTCCGTTCTAAATATACCGTTATCACTGTTTCTAACGCCTCTATTGATTGTCTTCTATATTCGCACCCACTTCCCTATAACACATATTATATATTTTACTGTAGTAGCAATAAATGCATACATGGATAGACAGCAAATACGTGCGTGTTAACCGTCTTACTGATTGAATACGTATTCTGGAAGTAGTTCCAAAGATGGCGGTAATACGGCTATTTATATACTACAATCCAGGAGAATAGGCTAGGACTCCCGTATTCGGTGTATTTAGAACGGAAACGTGGGGTGTGTGTCTGGCCGTTCTAGTACTTCCTAACGATGATCGGTAGCAGGTTCACCGAACTAGAGCGGAAACGTGGGGTGGGGCTGTCCGCCCGTCCGATCACGATACGCCAACCTCAGACAGAGGCGTTCATGACCTCCGCCAGTTCGCGGTCAATCTGTTCGACCTGCCGAGTTAGTCGTGAGACCATCTCTGTTTGGCTCTCGTTTTCGTCCGCGATTTCCGCGATTTCCTCACTCACGACGATTGCCCGGTCGGAGACGTCGTCGACGGCACTCGATATCTCTTCGGCCACGCTTGCTTGCTCCTGTCCCGTTTCGAGTATTTAAACCCAGGGGTAGCCTCTCGCACTCAATGCTAAAATACGAACTCAAGAATGGTTGCAGCGGCTGTAACAAGTATTCAGCTAGTTAGAGTGTTCCTTTCCGACGACGGATGATCAGCTCACGGACTCGTGCTTCGTGGTCGATGTCGCCTTGGAAGTACGCAGTCAAAATCGCCTCAACAACCTCTGAACGGCTTGCTTGGAGATCGACGCACTGCTCGGTCAGTTCATCCAGCTCCTCAACGAGTTCATCCGTGATGGACACGCCAAATTCCGTGTTTGACATCGATTAAACCTCCTGAAAGATTGTTGTAGCTGCTGTAATGTGATTTTACTGCTTGCTGTGATCGATGAGATTCTTCGCGGCACCACCATTTATATACTCGAAACGGGACAGTGACACACCTGAAACAGCCTCCAAAGGAAAAGATAGCCATCCCGAACCGCCTGTTGACGAGATCACCGACTCTCTCACCGATGAGGGCTTCGACATCTTCCACGGGCGTGAGTACATCTCCTTCCGCACAGATAGCCACCTCGCACCAAATTCAACAGTAGTTGAACAGCATCTCGAGGGAAAAGAAGCCGTCATCCTCGCGTACAACGAGGACAGCAACGAGGTTGCACTCATCCCGCTATCAGCAGATTACGATCGGGGTGATGTTTACTCGCTCAAACGCAGCGATGGGAGTACGGTAATCGCCGCGACAGGGTTCTTCAAAGAACACGACCTCTCCGTGGATCAAACCGTCCGGTATTCACCAGAATGGAACGGAGACATCGGCGGCAGTAACGTTCCTGGTGGATTGGTCATCGACCTCGACGAAGACGGAGAGGTCTACGCGGCTGCCTCACCGTCGGGGTCTACTGACGAGAGCTAGCACTCGGCTACACACCTAACTATAGTAGACGTTAGAAATAGTTGCTCACTTTTGGGATAGAGATTTGGTCAAGAGCACTGTCGATCGCTGTTGTCAGCTCGTCGAGTGAGTCGAAGAAACGGTTGCTGAGCGCTGCTTGAAGTTGTCTCCAGCATCCCTCAACTGGGTTCAGCTCCGGTGAATACGATGGGAGCGTCACAAACGCGAGGTCGTCACGGGACGCTAGGTCCGTGACGGCCGATGCCTGAAAATACGGCGCGCCATCGAGGACGACAATTAGATCGTCTTCAAATTCTTCACATAGTGCTAAAATGAAATGTTCTGCGTGATCGGCGGTGATGTACTCTGTAAACCGAGAGAAAAATCGATCGCCGTCCTCGGTGATCGCGCCTAACAAGCACGTCCAGTCCCGTTGACCGGATAATTCGACCGAGGGCCGCGTGCCGCGCGGAAACCACGCGGCACGCGGCTCGACTTGGACGGATTTCTTGGTTTGATCGATACAGACTACTGTGGCGTCCATCTCTCGCCGCTTTTTTTGATCTCGTCGTGAAACGCTTCTTGGTCGTCTTCGTCGGATTCAGCGGCTGAACGGCGTGGTTTTTGATAACTCAATCCCGCTTCTTTCAGCAACCGCCGGCAGCTTGGGATTGAGTAGTCGACGCCGTACGTTTCTTCAAGATATTCTTGTGCGAGCGCCGGCGTCCACGCCGGCGCGTCAACGCCGATCTCTTCGGGTGATTCGTGGACTGTTTGTTCAAACTCTTTTTGCTGTTTTTCTGATATTTTTTGTCTCCGACCAGATCGGTGAGCATCTGTAACAGCTTGTTCAAGCGGTTCGTCGGTATCGAGTCGGTTGAGCCAGTTATAGATCGTTTTTCGCTCTGTGTCGTACCACTCGGCAAGTTCGGTTTGCGTGACGCCGTTTTTGTACGCGATCGCAGCTAACAGCCGTTGAGTCGGCTTGTTTCCATCAACATTGTCAAGCGCCTCTTGGAGTTCTTCGACGGAGATCTCGTTGAGGTGATCCATTACAGGCAACATATCTCTCTGAGTAAAAAGTTCTACCGACTACTATAGGCACCCGCACAAACACGATAGATCGCGGACTGCCGCTGTCCATAGACACTCGACGTACGCTCCAAGACCAGCTTTTCTTTTTCCGTCGGTCGTCCTATTTCCAGAGGACCCAACATCGTCCATCGTAACACAGACCAGTTCTTTGACGCTCCTCTGCGGATACTTAGTCTAGAAGACGAACCACCGGCACATCAGCGTTGAATTGGAGACGAACTGGGGGCACATCAGCGTTGAATTGGGGACGAACTGAGGACACATCAGCGTTGAATTGGAGACAAATTAGCATCAAATCCCCGTCCTAATAGCCCCAAACCAAGACTTTCAGAAAGCAAAATACGAATCGGTGTTTAGCGAGAAACCCGCTTCCAACAAACACAGCTCTTGCCCATTATTGCTACCGCCACCAAGCGTTCTATCATATCCTATACGTTTTTCGGGGGATTTTGAGGCTATAATTACAAGACGGCAGCGGGATTGATGGGGGTGCTTCATGAAGTGCGTAATGACAAGACGGCGGCGGAGTTAGTAGGGTGCTTCATGAACCAATCCTGAATCCATCAAGTGGCGATCGACCTACCGTAATGACAAGACGGCGACGAGGTTGGTGGGGTGCTTCATGAAGTGCGTAATGACAAGAAGGCAGCGGGATTGCCGGGGTATTTCATGAACTAATTCTAAACCCATCAAGTAGCGATCGACCTACCGTAATGACAAGACGGCGACGAGGTTGGTGGGGTGCTTCATGAAGTGCGTAATGACAAGAAGGCGGCGAGATTGCGGGGGGTGCTTCATGAACTGGATTTGGACCCACCAACCACCGACAAATATCCTATAATGACAGGAAGGCAGCGGGATTGCGGGTATGATTCATTAATTTCATATCTATATTGGCAGGTCATCTAATGACAGGAAGGCGGCGAGATTGCGGGGGTGCTTCATGAAATCGCTACCAACCAAATCAGGCGTGTACGTTCAGCTATACACTGAGAATGCTTTAGAGAGTCTATAAAGAAATCTCTCGTCCCCGTGTACGTTCAGCCGAATTCACACAATTAGGGTTCAGGGCAGATGAAGTTCAGTGGATAGTCGCGTAGCGAAGGAATCGGGGCGGAGCCAAGAAACGGACGGGGGAAAGAGGGGGAGACGGGAGGCGGACAAGGCGAAGACTATCAGAGATATGATAGTGGATGGAACCCTGAGTGAGCGGCGCAGGGGACAGGGGATGAGAGGCGATGAACAGGGACCGACGACAGGCAAGTAACGACCAACAACCAGAGGCGACGGAACACCACCAACGTCGACGGCGACGGGAGACAACCGACCACTCGAAACGACGACCGAACCCGACGAGGCTGACCGACGATCGATACACCGAGAACGCGGACCCAACGCTCGACGACGGACCACCAACTGATCGACAACACCCCGACACCGACTCGCGGGCAACAACGAGACTACTCTGACGGCACCAATCCGACGAGCGACGACGAGGACTGACCCGGAAGGGACACGGATCAACAACGACCGGCGGCGACCAGCAGGGACCAGACCGACGACCAAGAAGCGACAGGGCGACCTCGAACAGCGACCAGCATCAAGGATGGACCAAGAGGCGAGCGACAACGAGGAGGACCACCGAACCGACACGACACCCGACGACGAACAGCGGCGGCGGGGCAACGACAGAAGGTGGGGGCCAGATCACGATGCGAGAGTGTAGGGTGGGAGGCGCGGTCGACGACGTCGAGAGTCGCGGTTGCGATGCGACGGTGAGAGGTGGGTGTGCGAGAGACGCGATCGTGACCGCACCGAGCGCGAAGCGACGGTGGGGGGAGAGGGACGACGACGACGACAGCGAGGCAGCGACACTGCGGGGGGCGGCAAAGCGACGGGGACGGCGGAGACAACGGCGACGTCGACGAGGGTAGGCGAGAGCGAAGCGACGGTGGGGGATAGGGGCGACGACGTCGACGAGGAGTAAGCGAGAGCGAAGCGACGGGGACGGCAGGGGGCAACGACGACGCCGGTAGAGACCGAACAGCGAGAGCGAAGCGACGATGGGGGCGGGGCAGCAACGACGACGAAGACCGCGATCCGAAACCACCGCAGCGGGGGACAGCTATCGACGACCGTTCAGCATGGGACAGCGATCGGCTGGGAGGCGAGAGGGGACGAGGGGAGGTGGAAGGAGGAAGAAGAAGTGGAAGGTGAAGATTGATCCCCCCGGATTGCCGTAGGCGGGTCGTTCAGGACGGAGCCGATGTGGATGAACAAGGCGGGGCCAGATGGCGACTCGGGGGCGGGGAGTAGCCGGGGTCGGCAGAAGAGGAGGGAATCCCCAAAGAGTAGGTGGGAGCGAAGCGCAGTTGATGTCCCACAAAGACTCGCCCGGAAGGCGACTTACTACGTGGGAGCAAATCGAGTCGGTATGGGAGACCAAATTAGCGCGATGGTAGACGGGGATCTGAACAGCATTCTCGAAGCGATGGCAAAACACCATGACATCCCGAAGAGCAGAGTGATCGGACTGCTCCTCCGGGAGGGGGTCCACGCACGCGAGATGCGATACCGCTACGAACAGATGGACGCGAAGCTCGATCACCTCATCGACAGCCTCAATGTGGGGTCGACCGCAACGGACGCAGTCGAGGACCGATTCGAAACAGTCAGCGAACGGTCGTTGCCCGCCGGCGTCGCTGGTGTGGAGTTAGCCGACAGCCCACTGCCGTACTTTCAGAGCGCCGGGAGCTATCCAGATCGATCGGACGAGGAGGCAGTTGTCCGGGATCAGGTGTTCGACGAACGGGATGCGGTTAGGAAAACAGACGACGACTGATCGATCTGCCGCCGGCATAGTCGAACTCACGCTGGGGCAGCATCGTCGTCGGGGTGCGGTGTCGATATCTCGGAACTGACCTCAATGGCGTCGCCGGGAACGAAGGCACCCTTTGCCCGACCGGCTCGCTCAAAGTGGACGATATCGTACTCGGCGAGTAGTTGGTCGCGTCGCAAAGTCGTTCAGAATACAGTTCGTCCCGTTTCCTTTGACAGGGTAGATCTCTCGGATGCGTGACTTGATGATGGACAGACTACCTCTACATGTTATTTTCAGCCACATCAGCCTTCTACCGAAATTACGGGAAACTTTACCGTAACTCAGGTTGAACGGTTTTCCGACGCGAGTAGATTATTGAGACCTTCTGTGAATCACTACAACCGCGTCGACGATCGCTCTTGACCGAGATGAAGCTGAACTCGCGCGAATCCTTGCTGATCAACTTGCCGAATAGACATCTAAATCCCAAGACATCAGTAGTTACCGTATAGTTTGACTAAATTACGGTAATATCTCTCAAATTACTTTGTGAGGTACTGGATGCTAATTAGGAGTTGGTTCGCTCGCGGATTCGTTTGTATCCCTCGAGAGGAGTGAGAGGGATTCGGAAAAGGGATGACCCGCATCCGATCCCGCTCAGAACTATGCAACAATCAAAATATACAACGTATGCGTATGCGGCCGCCACCGACGCAACTGTTTCACGGCCGGAGTGGTGGTCGTACACGCGGCACGAGCGAATAGTCGTACCGACACAAACTCTCGGACAGCCACTACTAGCTGGCGACCTGAACACGCTGCCAACTCCTAGTGGACCCGTCGTGGGCAAGCGCTCACCGAGAGTCAAGGGCAATGTCTGACGACTCACTTCGGCAGGCTGTCCGGGATGCGTGGGGTACTGAGTGTCTCATCTGTGGGCGGGCCCCTGAAGACTGGGTTAACAGTGACAATCGGCCGTTGGTAAACTCACTCCATCACATCAACGGCGACGATACCGACGACCGTGTCGCCAACCTAATCCCGCTGTGTCAGCGCTGTCATATTCACGTCCACAAGACGGACGCGACCCCATACAGGCAGTGGCATCGCCAACTCCCGATCGAACACCGAAATGCGTGGAATGCGCATCATAAAGTGTACTACGAGGGGCCACGGCTCAACAGCGCACAGGCCGAGTGGTTCTACGGCGATAATGAGGGCACGCCACAGAGCGCACGATTCCACGATAAAAAGTCGGAATCGCCCGATGAGTCTCACGAAACGACTGAATCCGACACTAACTCGACGTCAGAGACGTCAGAGGATGATGACTCAGAAATGACATAGCTAGTCGTCGACGAGAGGCCCGGTAACTCCGGTAGCGATCAGGTCCGTCGTGGTGTCAATTCGGATCCCAGCTTGGAGACAGTAAGCATCAAACACGCTCCAAGCAATGAGGACCAATATCAGATCGGGTTCGTTAGCCGAGACGCCCACGGCTGGTAGCGACTCAAAAAACAGGAACTGGCCAACGCTGGCGGCCAGTTAGACGTCAGCCCATCACCGATATCGGTATTACTCACTGATGACCAACTGCGTGATGGCCACTCGAGACCCACGGTCACGCTAATTTTTTAGAATAGTACTTTCGCCCCGCTTGCCCGAAGTATAAGTCACAGAGTCTGTAATCTTGGGGTGAGGGAGCACAGCTGAGTCGGTCTCACCGACCGAACCAGCTGTTAAAGAGTATCACACGCTCCCTCTCCCCCTGAAAAGAGCTGCCGATTTCGTGAGAATGGCCCCCGATAATCCAGAGACAGTCCGTGGCACCTGCTCATTCTGTGGCGATACAGTTACTGGCCGACACGCGATAATCGAGTATGAAACAGATAGCGGTAGACCGGGCGTGTGGGCCGAATGTCCAAGCTGTGGCGAGGTCGTTGACCCCACCCATGCTCAGTAAACAGTTCATCCAGCAGATTGTGAGACTCGATCTACCATCGACAACCCACCACGAGTGCCGTCACTGTGGATACAGCGTGGGGAAGGACGTCGATGAATGTCCACAGTGTGGCGCTGACGAGATTGCGGCCTACGACCTCGAGTAATTGCTGGAGCGCTCACAGTTGGTGGAGAAGTTTAATGCCTTATGTAGCATCCGAACGCTAACATGGCATCAATTATTGCATAAGGTGTGGAGGAGCCGCCACCACCGACCTCGCTACCCAAGTATCTCGCAAAAGGCTCCCAAAGCAGGATACGGAGACGCTCCACGAGATACAGAGCTACGTTGGGGTACTCATCGAGTATCGCGACCAGCCACTCGGCACCGATGAACTTCCCGAGACAGCTGAATCCGTCAACAAGCCCGACAGTTCAGGAACTGGACCATCGTCAAAGAGAAGATCACCTGTGGCGACGACAGCTGTAAGTGCGCCAGCGGAGATCGTCAGGATATGCACGGCCCGTATCTCTACCGCTACTATCGTGAGAATGGGACGATGAAATCAGAGTACATCGGGAAGCCGGGAAGTGGGTAGTGGTGAGTCGGTCAACGTCGACTAACGAGCATCCCGGGAGAGATACGCTTTTCACTGTACGCACACTTAGACAACGGTATACGATGAACTGGGATAGTGAGCGAGAAATGGCCAAAGACGTCGAGGAGAACGAGGAACTGTACGAGGCGCTCGCAGACGACGATACCGACGACGACAAAGAGTAATCAGCGATACTCTTCAGGAAGGACCTCGCCGAAGAACTGAAGCCAGACGCGATACAGCTCGTCCGTTTCATACAATCTGTCGAGATGGATCGGAGGTATCTCTCTTCGAACGTCGTGTGACTCAGCTCGCACCCGTTTGACCCGCTCCGTCGACCATTCTCCCGGTTCGATCCCGTTGTCACGGAGCAGCTTTCGCAATGTAACGATCGCAGTACGGTGGTTCCCATCCGGGAAGAAGTGTTTCCCTACGAGCGCGTGTATCCAGAGCGCGCACTGTTCGGGAAGCGGCCGGTCAGTTGGGAACTCCTCGAGAACCCGTTCGAGATCGCCGTTTCTCACTCGCCAGATCTCCTTTCGCTGTTCAAGGAACGACTCGTCATGTGGATTGTCGTAGTGATGGCCGTCTGCTCTCAGAAATTGTGTATTCCGGAATTTGAAGTTCTCCGGCTCGATCGACGAAAGATCCGTGATACGAGGGGCTGGATCCGTCGAGTCTCCCATTCGTTACACGCCCCAACTCATTCGATCTACATTACTTGTGGGGGAGACATGCGTATACGGTTCCTCATCAGACCCGGTCGATACTGATGAATGCCCACAGGGTAGCTCTCACGAGATTGCGACCTACGATCTCGAGTAATTGCTGAAGAGCTCACAGTTGGTAAAGCGAGTTCAACTCCTTATGTGTCACCCGAGCGCTAAAGTGGGACTAGTTGTTACATAAGGTATGGAGGAGCCGTCACCACCCACCTCGCTCCCGAAGTATCTCGCAGAGGGGCTCCCAAAACAGGATACGGAGACACTCCACGAGATACGGAACTCCGTCGAGGCGCTCATCGAGTATCGCGACCAATCGGTTGACACCGAGGAGCTTCCCGAGACTGCCGAGCCCGTCGACGAGTCCGATAGCGAAGGAAGCGGGACCGTCGTCAAAGAGAAAGTTACCTGTGGCGACGATAGCTGTAAGTGCGCCAGCGGAGACCCCGCGGATATGCACGGCCCGTATCTCTATCGCTACTATCGTGAAAACGGGACGATGAAATCGGAGTACATCGGGAAGCCAGAAAGTGAGTAGGGGGATCGAGACGGTTGAGGTGTAGGTGACCCCGGCCAACAGACGGTCACCAGTACAACAACGACGTTACAGCGCCCGTGAGTCGTGTCCGGCAATGCTGGCAAACGCGACGTTCTCTTGAACTTGCTCGATCTCGACTGTCAGCTCATCACCGGGTTGTCCGCCGGGGACGATCACGACGTAGCCGCGTTCAACCTTCGCGATGCCGTCGCCTTGATCACCGGTCGTCTCGACCGTCACGTCGCGGACCTCACCCTCATCGACAGGCGGACCGTCCGACGTCGGAGTTGGTTCTTGCGCAGCCGATTGGGGTTGTTCTTGCTGGGCTTTCTGGCCTGTCGAAGATCCTGACGCCAGGAGCGCGATGCGGTACGTTTCGTCGGCAGCGAGTGTGTCGTGTTCGATTTCACTCGTCGGGATATCTATGACATATGACCCGTCACGTTCTTCGATTTGAGCGCTGAACAGAGAACGAAGCGAATCAGAAATTTCGATCATCAAGTATCACGATTTTAAGCCAGCCAACGTACCTAAATCTCGTGTTTTACTCCGAGGATATTCATATCCGAGAGGTGGTCACGGACACGACGTTCACTCACGCTATCAGCGTCGAGACGGCCGCAGATCTTCATGTATCGCTCGTAGAGATCACGGGATAGAACAGAATCTCGTACACACCCCCAATTGTAAGTGTTCTACCGAGCGCCGACCCCCATATTGTAAGAGTTCACGGTCGCTACACACCCCCAATTGTAAGTGTTCTACCGAACGCCGACCCCCATATTGTAAGAGTTCACGGTCGCTACACACCCCCAATTGTAAGTGTTTGACTGGTGGTCCGCCCTCCAGATTGTAAGTGTATCTGGTGCTTACAGACCGAGCTTTGTCTGAATATCGCTACGTGTGTCAGCCTCATACGTGTCTAGGAACTCCTCGGCGCTGTCACCGAAGAGATTTTCGAAGCGGTCCATATTGTAGAGCGTCTCGATGACAACTCGTGGCTCATCCACAATCGAATAAATATACGACCGGCCGCCACGACGACCGAGATTCACTTCTTCCGTTTCGAGAAGCCCAAACATATCAAGCGTGTCTAGATGATCCCGCACACGAGATTCAGAAAGCACATCGATATCGAGGCGATCGCAGAGATCCTTATAGAACGAATAGATGGTTTTGACTTTGGCGTCCGTACTCTGGTCGACATCAAGAAACGTCGTTGCAACCAACACAGTTTGCATTTGGACAGTCAGGCGATTGGTAACGATTCGCTCAGTATTCGCCCGGTCTACTTGCGAGCGGGCGATCCGAACGTGTTCTTCAACAACATGGTCAGCGTCCTCGTGACGAGCTATGTCGCCAGCAGTTTCCAAAAGATCAAGTCCCATTCGTGCATCACCCGTGTCTTGGGCGGTGAAAGCTGCGCACAAGGGAACAACATCGTCACTAAGCACATTCTCGTAGAAAACTAAATCTGCGTAGTAGTTCAAGATCGTTCGGAGTTCATTTGCGTCATACGGCGAGAACTGAATCTCTCGTTCGGTTAGTGTGGATTTGACTCGGGGCGAAAGGCTCTCACGGAATTTGAAATTATTACTAATGCCGATAATGCCTACCTTTGCGTGCTCAAGTTCGCCCATCGCATTCGCTCGAGGGAATTCATAGAGGAGCTCCTCATCTTCGCCGAGCTTGTCGATCTCGTCGAGGACAACAAGAATACTCCCCCCAAGTTCGTCGAGCGCAGTATAGATACGATCCCAGAGTGTATCTGGGTGATGACCTTGCTTGAACGTCTTTTCTGAGTAGAGTTCGTTGGCGAGGTGGGTGATGACTTTGTAGGTCGTATCTCGCTTGTTACAGTTGATGCTAAAGACAGTAAGGTTCACTCCGGCCTCTATGGCGTCAGCCTCAAGATATTCAGTTACCTTATGAGTCGTTGCAGTTTTCCCGACGCCTGTCTGGCCATAAATAAACACGTTAGGCGGCCCAAAGCCATCAAGTACGTCTTGTAAAGCCGCAGCAAACGTCTCGATCTCCTCGTCCCGTTCAAGAATCTCTTCAGGATGATATGCCTCTTCAAAGGGCTCCTTCGTCTGAAAGATATCGTTTGCACCCTTGAATGGCGAGTCCATATCACATCGTATTAGGCAATGTACTTGAAACCCCACCTTGTAAGTGTTGTAAGTGTTGTATCTGTTCCTATCTGTCTTCAACACCCCCACCCCGGATTGTAAGTGTTCCATGAGTCAAAACGGTAGGACCGGTTCTACACGAATTTGACATCCTCCCCGCTCTTCGTGGGACAGCACGCCGTTTGTGCGTCCCTGAAGGCGCCCTGACCAGAGCACGAGGGTCTGGCTGTGGTTTGTGAGGAGTGCGTCGGGCTACCGAAGTGACGTTGTGTGCTTGGGCATCCACTTATACCTCACGGGCCGTGACATTAACCCGACTCAACCACGTTGGTCGAGTAGACATCCGACGCAGGGTTGCTTTTTGTTGACCGAGGCTCCAATCTAACTCCAATTTTCGCCTGATGTGCTTACATTACGATACGCTGTCGGCCTAATTAATAATCGTGGTTGGCGTCTCCGTTGTCGGATTCACCCCCGCGCTAAAGCACGGGGCTTTCTCCTTGATTCTCCGTTAATCCACTGTCTTGTTGTCGGATCTACTCCTACCTATATGATATTTTATATAGTTATGGGTAGAAGCAATATAATAGAGTATAGTTAAACTAGAAATTTCACATAATTCGGCTCTTAAGCGTGTGTTTACACTTACAATTAGGGGTGTGCGAATGGAGCTATTTACCCGGCTTTTATACAGTACATCTCTGGGCAGTATATCCCCCCAGGGACCCTAACAGTTGTGAGAACACTTACAATCCGGGGTGGGTGGGGTCACACTTCGAGCGTAGTGTGAAGCAGACAAACCGTAGTAGGTGTGCGATTATTCGTGTCTAGTTTGTAGCTCCACAGAGAATGTTAATGCGGCACGGGAATCATGTGTCCTGCTCAGTGTTTTTTGCGGCTGCGATGCGGTCCGAGAGGCTTTGGGCGAGCCACTCGTTGGCGAGTTCGCTCGCATAATCGACCATCTGTTGATGGCTCATCCCCTCGGTTTCGAATGATTTGTAAACGTGCCATTGTTCCGCGTCTGGATCAAAGACAATCACATGTGTCTTCGCTTCCATATCCAGCAGGAACGCTTCGATCGTGCCAGGGGATGACCCCGGAAAACCCATAGCTCCGCGAATTTTTGGGTTGTCGTTTTCGCCAATCTGTTTCACGATGTCATCGGTAATGGGTTGGCTCGGAAGCGACGAGAGAAACGAAGGTGAGGTTTTTGAACCATCGGTCATATGCGACGATTCGTGGAGAAATATCTTGAATCCGTGGACTCAATCGTATCTTCCTGTTGTGTCTTATCTCCGTCGCCGAAACCGAGAAGTGACTTTCACCCTCCGATGACGAATTGATCGATAATCTCTGTGAGCAACCTCAGACATTTAGCATCTCGCTCTCTCAGAACAAATATGTCGTTTCGGGTCACCTGGCACAATCTTCTTGAGCGGTTAGATGACCTTCCGGAAGGGGCCACGTTCCGAACACCACTCTCGAACGACCGGTTTCAGATAACTGGCGTCCAGGAACACCGTGTCATCATCAGGTTCACAGACCGCGGTGAGTCGAAACCTCTCCAGCAAGACCAGTTCGAGACACTATATCGGCGTGTCACCGACTCTACCGATGGGTTCGACCTTGATCGACTCCCACCCGATGCGGATCCATACCCGACGGTATTGAGTCTCCATCCACGATTCGAGGTGAATGACGACCAAGGTGTGATCATCGAGACCGAAGCGCCAACCACCTCATTGTTATTGGACGAGGACCCGTCCTCTGAGCCTGCTCCCGACGAACGGACAGAACCCGATCTCGATGTCTACGCGGATGCGCTGTTGCTCGTCGACGCGCTGGAACGCCACGAGGTTACAGCGCTCGAAGGGGTCGAGACAGGGACGCTCATCGATCTGTATACCTTGCTCTCGGACGTTCAACGGAACGCCAACGACCTCCGAAAGGAGATCGCGGACACGCTCTTAGACCGACTCCATCACGACCGACCGGTCTCGGGATCGTACGGCTCGGTCCAGCGGACCGCTCGGACGAACCGCTCGCTCAAAGATGACGAGGAGGTGCTGGACACGCTCGAATCAGCCGGGATCGACCGTGATCGGGTGGTGAGCGTTGATCGCGGGAAGGTTGACGATGCCCTCGAAGTGACTGATGTCGCTGAAAGCGACGTCTACGAGATTGACGAAACCGAGTACGTTCGGAAAGCCGAGGTGGACGAAGATCGCAAGGAGACGCGACTCCAAGGGCTGAAAGACCAACTTGCGGCGAGCGATGCTGACGATGCCGACCAGCTTCGCGACGAAGTCGAAGAGCTGGAATCGCGGATCGAGGAACTGACCGAATTCAAGTCTGGACAGTCGTATCACACGCGCTCGAATGCCGACCGGTGAGTCGGTTTGATGACGTGACGAAAAGAACGAACAGGCCACGGCCGAGGGCAATTACGACGCAAGGGCTCCAGAACCGTTGATCGTCGTTGGGCTATGACCTTATGTAGCATTCCATCACGTTTTCCCACCAGTTTGATACATAAGGCATCGACCCCGCTGCGTGGGTTAACTCGAAAACGCCCATGCGGGTTTGTCGTGCTACCGAGTGGGAGAATTGGTACAATAATCACGGCCAATCTCATAACGAGTGTTAGCGACAGAAAGAACGATTATAATGAATACACGTTAGCTGTTGGAATATGAGTGCGTCACAGGGTGAAGTCGATCTCTCGGAGGACGAACGTGCGGGTCTTGAACTGGTCCGTGAGACAGGTGGGATTCACCAGAGCGACTTTTGGAAAGAGCTAGATGTCTCTTCGCGAAAAGGAAGCCGACTAGTCGAAGCGCTTGAGAGTGCCGAGCTGATCCAGCGTGAGGAAACGGTGTACGAAGGTCAGCGGACCTACTATCTCGAACCAACAGCATCTGATCGTGACTTTTCACTGCTGATGGCGGGTGACATGCTCTCGCCATTCATTGGTGAAGAAGAGGTCGATCCGCAGGCAGACGCCTTCTCCCAATGGCTGATGAACATCACGTACGGGGAAGAGTGACTCTTTTCTCGAGGGCTTCTGGCGGCCTTTAGTCGCCAAATCTCATACTTGTATTGAGGTAGGACTCAATATCCGCAATTGGGTGCCCATCTCGGATGAACTGTTTGTAGATCAGCAACGCGATCAATACGACCTTGACACCGGCGAACTTATCAGACCCCGTACGAGCCGTTTATAAATCAGCAACGCCACCCCCGACGCACTCTTGCGTTCAATAGGGCACAAGTAGTTCTACTTTCGCTCAGTATGGGGTTCTTTTTTGTATCTCCTATTTGTATGACAAGTTGTATGATCCCCCGCTACAGAGGTGAGTCATCCAAGTGCGTGTAATGGCCCATTTATCCGCACGGGCAGACGCAGCCTACCAGAACGATTACCACCACAAGCTTCGTGGCCGGCTCTGGGACGCCCTCGACGGTACCGCCTACGACGACCGCCACAACGATGGTGAGCCGCCGGGATTTTCGTATTCGAACCCGTTCCCGCCACATAATATGCAAGAGGGCGACGACCGCAAGCTGCTGGTTGCCTCGCCCGACGAGGAGTTACTGGCCAACGTCGCGGCCGACCTACTCGACGAGCCGGAGCTGAACATCGGCGAGATGCCGTTCCACGTCGAGGACGTGACTTCGCTCGAACCCGATGTCGGCGAACCCGGCACGCGCGGGACAATTGAAACCGGGACCGGCCTCCTGGTTCGGATTCCACCGTGGCGATGCGAGGAGTACGGCATCGACCACCCTGGCGGCGATACGGCCGTCTTCTGGCGACCGGAGCACTCGATGGCACCGCTCCGGAAGCAGCTGGAGGACAACCTCGATCAGAAACACGACCGCTTCGCCCACGACCACCTGCCGGGGCCGAGCGATGTCGAGGGAGATCTATTCGACGGCTACGAGCTGATCAAGACGTTCGCTGTTCCGGTGACCGTCACCGAGGGCCAGGAGATGACCTACGTCCTGAGCAAGTGGGAATTCTCCTACACAGTTCGGGACGATCACCATCGCCGGCATCTCAACCTCGCGCTAGATTGCGGGCTCGGCGAGCGGAACTCGCTTGGGCTCGGGTTCGTGAACCTCAACGAGGACTCGGTTATCCCTGCCTCAGAGGCCACAAGAGAGAGGGTCGCTAGGAGGGATGACTGATGTCAGGTACCTCAGATTTCGATACCGACAAGCTCGATACGCTGCTTCCCACAGAGACCGTCCACTCACTTCGACAAGTCCAAGCTACCTACGGTGCGCTTGCAGAAGCGGCAAGTGGCGGATCGACGCCAGCCGGTCAAGAAAAGTATTCGCTGTACTTTACCCCCAGTGAACTCGAACCGTTCATCGCAAGCGACGACGATGAAGAGCGGTTCCTCGTTAGTGTCAAGGTCGATTTTACTGGGGATGACCCATCGCACAAAGGGATCGAAGTGATTCCGTTATCGCGTGAGGTTGCTCCCCGGCTCGGTCTATCCCGGTATCCTTGGGGTGCCGCGATTGATCACAGCATCACTCGTTGTGGCTCGAAAACCAGTGGGTCGAGTGTATCAACAGTTGTTACGTACTGTACCGAGTGTCTCACTCGCTGGACGAACGGCGATGGAGGCGAACCAGCCGTTGGCAACATCGCAGACGAACACCCCGATGGCTGGCTCATACATGCTCTCGCTGAGCTTGGTGCCACCGAAAAAATCCAAGATCGTATTGAACAGGAGGTGAATGCGAAAATCAACGGTGAGCCTCGGGTAGTTGCGACTGTTAAGCTGAAACTTGATCCAGCTAACCTCGAAGACCCACCTGTTGGCAACGAACCGGACTGGTTCTATCCCGGCGAGGTTCCAGTGTTCAATGAAGCGATGCGTGCTCGAAAAGCACGGAAATATATCACAAAAAACGTCAACGGTACTTCTGAAGGCGATGCAGCGTGTATGATAACCGGTGAGGATGACCATGTTGTCGGTGCTGCCGAGGATCCGTTCGCTCTCTTCACACTCCAGCACACGGAGAAATTCGACGAATTGAAACGAGATCAGTCTTGGCGAGAGCATCCAGTGAGCGATGATGCCGCATTGCTGCTTGATGCGGGTAAGGGCCTTCTCGATGCCTGTCGAGAGACACGTAATGGACTGGGCATTTACACACTCCCGTACTTCATGACGATGTCTGATGAGCGAGCGAAACTGCTCTATCGGACATTGTCGGAGTTACAAGGCACTGATCTTGAGGAGGAACACAAAATAGCGTGGTTGCAAAGGAAGGTAGAAGAATATGCCGACAAAACTGGAGACGAATCACACGTCGACGCACTTCGGTTCTACATCATTGCCATCCGCGATGACCAAGGCGATATTTTCGTGTTCAACGAAGAACCGGATGCGACAATCTACCCGCCACGTGAAATCAGCAAAGCACACGTCGGTGTGCTTTCGAGCCCGTCTTTCAGCGAGATTGGATTCAGTCAGCCGGACGACTGGAGACATATTCGGGCACTTACCGATCAAAAGGGCGTAGTCTCGAACATCTTCGGTGGTTCATACGCCCAAGATACAGTCTATACACGAAAAAAAGATAAATCCAGCTCAGATGACAGTGCGACGGCAAACGAACCGAGTGAGTGGTTCTCGTTTGCGATGCTTACAGGAGAACAAATCAATCGTGAGTGGCTTCTTGATCAGTACGTCACCCGACTCGCACAAGAACGAGAACAGGACGATGAAAACAGACTTTCTTGGAAACACGTACTCACACAGTTCGCACAACTCGACGCACTCGCTAAAGCGGGCCTACTTGCCCATTCCGATGGGCGCGAAAACCGACGGAGGAAGACAGACATGAACAATCAATCTACGACGAATGGTGTATCGAACCCGATAACCGAACTCCCCAATACTGATGAACTGACAACTGAGGGCATCCCTTCACTCGCGGAGATCCGCGAGTATCAGCTCCGGGAATTCCTCGCAGAGCGGACTGAACTCAGTGGCGATGATGAGGAACACGAACAACGTAGAGGGGCATTTCTGATTGGTGTGCTTCTCGGCCAACTCAGCACGCACCAACGGCAGGATCGAGGAATGAACCGAACGTTTGCTGATCGCTATCAGGCGGAGGACATCACTCTCGGTCAGCTACAAAAAGTCATGACCGAACTGCTCAGTAAGGATAGCATCTACGAATCAGAACACAACTATAGCAACAACGGTTCGTGTTTCCCAGAGACGAGCGGTCGGCTCAGTGATCTAGCGGGCACACCACCGACAGAATGGTCACTATCGCTACCTGACGTACGGTTTCATTTTGCGCTTGGTGTGACCTACGGGCTTCAGTTCCGCGACCAAGCGTTTGGACTCCGTGACCTGATCGAAGATAGTCTCGCTGACAAACCGGAAGAACCTGGAAACGCATGACTGATCAGACAGAACTAACCAAATCAACAATGAATCAATCCGACACCTCTGATGGTGACGACCGTAGCACCGGCCTCGAACGACGCTCCGAGATCGTCTTCGTAACCGACGCACAGGACTGTAACCCGAACGGAAACCCGAAAGGAGAAAACAGGCCACGAATCGACCCTGTAACACAGCAATGCGTAGTTACTGATGTACGTCTAAAACGATATCTTCGTGACCAGCTGAACGACGATGGTCACGGAGTGTTCGTGAAGACGATGGGGGATGCTAGTTCGCGTGCGGCACTGGCACTTGACCGTCTTAGAGATGTTGAAGAGATTGATGAGCCGGAAGACCTTGACGAGATCGAGGATATTCATCGAGCCTTCTTAGATCATTCGTCGGATGTCAGGTATTTCGGCGCGACGCTCTCGTTCAACAAGGATCCTGAAGATGAACTCCACGCGGCAGTGAAAACTCAGTTCGAGGGTGCGAACTATACTGGTCCAGTACAGTTCTCGCCAGCACGGTCGCTCAATGCTGTCGAAACCAACGAGGAGTATGATACCTTGACCAGCGTTATTGCTACTCAGGAGGAGAAAACTACCGGAGGGTACGGTCTTGATGACAATCGAATCAAGTACGGCATCTTCCCGTTTCACGGATTAGTCGACGAGCATGGGGCAACGAACACACACCTCTCAGCGACTGATGTCAAACGTCTCGATACGCTCTGCTGGCGTTCGCTGAAGAACCAGACGATCTCGCGCTCGAAGCTCGGACAGGAACCACGGCTGTACGTCCGTGTTGAGTATAACACTGAAGGATACCATATCGGTGATCTCCATCACGGCGTTGGTCTTGATTCGGATCGCTCAAAACCAGAGGCAGAACTGCGAACCGTAAATGACGCTTATTTGGATGTGAGCGATCTCACAGCACGGTTGAGAGACCACGCACCGCATATTCATACGGTTCACACTGTCGGAAGTGAGCAACTGCAAATCACTGACGGGGAAAACGTTCTTGGAACAGCGGCCGACTTCCCGGATCATCTCGAAGCCCAAGCCGATCTCGATGTTCATTCGGTTGATGTCTACGAGGAGTTCGGGGAGACACTCCCAGATAACGATGGCTCGGCGTGATGTCGACGCGGATCCGGTCGTTCCCGCTGACGCGCAGTCTGTCGAGCCGCCAACTATCAACGATATGGGGGTTCCGGATCGGTGTCTCTCACTAACGGTTCGTGCCGACTGGGGACACTTTCGCCGAGTCGACCGGACGGTCACGAAACAGACCTACCGGTTGCCGCCTCGGACGACCATTGCTGGAATGCTGGCGGCGATGGTAGGATCAAGTCGAGACTCATACTACGAGATGTTCGCTCCGGAGGTCTCAGCGATAGCAATCGAGCCACTTGGTACGATCCGAACCATTACTGAGCCGATGTTGGGACTCAGCACGAACCCGGATGAGCACTTCGAAAATGCGGGTGGCACTGGACAAAAAACGGTGAAAGCTAGCTATCCGGACAGCACATCAAATCGCCAACTCCATAGCTACGAACTGCTTGTCGACCCTGCGTATCGGATTGATGTAGCGGTTGAAGACGAGGAGTTCTACCGTGCGCTCGCACACCGACTCAAGACCGGCACGACGCACTATCCATTGTCGATGGGATTGTCGGAATACCTCGCTTGGATCGAGTTTCATGGTGAGCGTACTGTTGAGGTCTGTGATGACGAGGTTGTCAAGGTCGATTCGGCAGTTCCTGGCGGTGTGGAGTCGGTTGTCCCACACGAAGGCGTTCGAACCCATGTCGAACGAATGCCCTCGTTCATGGAAGCTGACGAACGTGGACGACGGACGACCGGGTTCGACGATTACACATTCACTACGGATGACAGTGCGATATCAGTTAGATCCGGTAGTGTAGTACCGTCCCAGATCAGTGATCGGTCAGTAATCTTCGGATGATACCGAAATCCCGCGGGTAACCGCCCGATCCGCGATGCAATCTCGCGGCGGGACATATGGACGACCCTCTTGAAGAAATTATCTCCCATCCGGGAGAAGACGGTGAGCCAGCGGTTTCCCTTGACCAACACTTGCGGGTCGTTGGCGACCGTATGGTCGACCTCGGTACATTCTCAAGCAACGGTGATCCGTCAGACGACGAAATAGCTCGTTGTATCGGACGGCTTCATGATTTCGGGAAAGTGACGCCGATGTTTCAGCAACATGTTCGTGACGGTTACAACGGCGAGCAAAAGTACACGTATCACTCCCGAATCGGCGCGTTCGCTGTCGCTCACGCGCTTGAGAGGATGGGTGCGGATGAACGTACCCAGTTAGCCGGATTTCTCGCTGTCTCTCACCACCACGGAAACCTCAAAAACACTGCTCACTACGTCGAAACCGATGTCATCGAACCCGAGCGCAAGGAGACTGCACCGAAACGATGGGCAATACCCCAAGTCGAGACAATCGATACCGAATGTCCCGACGCTGCGGATGTCATACTGCAAAAGGCCTCTGACGGTACCGCTACATGGGATACGTTTTGTGAATCAATCAATTCAGACAAATTGCTCTCAGGTATTGAAAATCTCGTGACGGAACCGGTTGCACTAGATATCCGCGACCCTGATTCGGCGGCACTTCCGAACCAGCTCTATGATCAATTTCTCCGGTACTGGGGTGCGCTCACAATCTCTGATAAGACACATGCTTCGACCCCTGAACTGGAGGACTCGACCAGTTTGCTCCCCCATGCGCTTTCGATCACTGATCTCGAAAATCATATTAGCAATCTACAATCCGAACCACACTCGTCCTCCCGCGTAGCACAACTAAATGACCGTCGTGAAAACGCACGACAAGAATCGATGAATAGCGGCGTTGACCGGCTACTCAATACTGACGCCGATATCGGGTTACTCACACTCCCGACAGGGCTTGGAAAAACATTTGCGGGTATTTCAACAGCGTTCGCAGTTCGAGATCGAATTGCCAAGACGCGAAATCTCGATACTAAACCGACGGTAATCTACGCGCTCCCATACACCTCCATCATTGAGCAAACCCGTGAGATATTCGAATCGAAAGTATGGGGTGCTGATCCGTCAAGCCGCGAGTTCACTGTTCACCACTATCTCAGCGACACCGTCACCGAAATCGATACAGAACTCAACCCCGAGGGATCGGCTGACACTGATGAGAAAGTTCCGCCACCGTCGATGCTCGGCGAAAGTTGGCGGTCTGGCGTGGTGTTAACAACTTTCGTCCAACTGTTTGAGAGTCTCGCTGGGCCAACTAACACCCAAGGACTGAAACTTCCTGCACTCACAAACAGCGTGATCGTTCTCGATGAGCCACAAACGCTTTCGAAACCGTGGTGGCCAGCGATACGACGACTCACTGAAACGCTTACCGAGGAGTTTGATGCCACCATTGTTTCGATGACTGCCACCCAACCAACACTATTTACTGAGGCCTCACAGCTCGAATCAGTACCACTTGTTACTGATGTGGATGAACACTTTAGAGCCACAGAACGGGTCACCTACGCAGTCGGTGACTCAGTGTGGAACTATCCGGAAACCCCACCCATAGAGCACGCTGATGCAGCCCAACAGATCGTCGATGATGTGCTCAACGAAACGAGCGATTCATCAGCGTGTTCTGCGATGGCAATCTGCAATACTATTCTGAGTTCACGAGAACTCACTGAATATGTCGTTGCGAAGGGACGTGAAGCCACTGGGATTTCCGTTACACATCTCGGTGAAATCTACGAGGATGTTTTGCAAACCCAGACACCTACTCCGGAAAGCAAGTCGGAAGCCACGCCGGAGGATCGTCTATCAAGCAGTACGATTGCGGATGAAACGCTTCGTCGACTTGGCTTTCGAACTGATGACGACGATGAGTGGATTTGGAACGGTGATCCGTCCGCACGACCGCTATTCGTTGGGACGTTCAACTCACGCTATCGGCCGTACGACCGGCGAGCATTGATCCAAGTGGCGGATGTGCTCGCAACCGCTGGCGTCCCGTTCGTGTTCGTTTCGACGCAGGCAGTCGAGGCTGGAGTCGACATAAGTTTCGCCCGTGTTTATCGTGACCTTGCATCGCTCGACAGCATCGTCCAAGCAGCAGGACGATGTAACCGCTCTTTCGAGTGGGGAGAACGTGGCGGAGAAGTGACTCTCTGGTTTCTCGCTGACCCCGATGACCCAGAATCTGATCCCCCTGCCACCTATATTTATGAAACACCGGATATCGGCGGCCATCTTGACCTCGTCGTTCAAAAAATCAAAACCGCTGTCGAAACAGCAGATGCCCCGCCAGAAAAGGTTCCCGAGACGACGTTCACCCGGGATGCCATCGTGAGCTATTTCGAGGACATTGACGAGCAGATATCCGACCGAAAAGAACTCGTTACGGCGATTGAGGAGTGTGACGGTTCGACGCTGGGGAGATCTTCACTTATCGACGAAACGTACAGAACAGTCGACATACTAGTTGCGGTCACCGAACTCGACCGAATGCTAATTGAGAAGATTGGTGATAATTTTGATGTCGGGAACAAGCCACGAGGATTCGAACTGTTGAATGACCTCGTTGATATGCGTGTTTCGATACCAGTACGCGATATCGAGGAGAATCTCCCAATGGCGAATCGGGTTGATAGGAAAGAACGTGGTGACTCAGAGGGGGTGAACGTGTTTGTTCATACTGGAGGCGGAGGCGACGGTGAGTATGCACTTTCTGAAGGTGGCTTTATTGCCGAGGAGGACGATCCGATTGCCCGACGATTTACAACATAAGTATGACAAATAGTACAGACTCAAATGAGGTTTCTGGCGGCGAGGACAATCTCATCTCGGAGTTCATTGAACGCGAACGCGCTCCCCATCGTGAACCACGCGTTCGAGTAACCGGGCTTCTTGTCCAGTACTATCATGTTTGTAAGCGTGAACTCTGGTTTATGTCACGCGGTATCGACATCGACCGCGGAGCAGCAAACATCCGCCGTGGAACGCATATTGACGAAACCAGTTACCGCGACAAGCGTCGGTCGTTTCAAATAAACGGTCGCATCGCGCTGGATATGCTCGATTCCGGCGAAGTGATGGAAGTCAAGGCCTCGTCGACGCTCGAAAAACCAGCGCGAATGCAGCTGCTCTACTACCTGTGGTACCTCGACCACATCCTCGATATCCAACGGGAGGGCGTACTCGCGTACCCAGCGGAACGAAAACGCGAGGAAGTCAGTCTGACCGACGAGAACGCAGCCGCCGTCGAGGAGACAATATGCGGCATTATCGAGGTTGTTGAGAGCGACACACCGCCAGAACTGGAGAAGAAACCGTACTGCGATTCCTGTTTGTATCAGGACATTTGTTGGCTCTGATCATGACCAAAGACAACCACCACGTATTCACCGACGGCGAGCTTTCGCGTAGCGAAGGCACACTTAGAATCGACACCCTTGACGGAGAGATGGAGCACCTGCCGGTCGAAAGTATCGATACCCTGTATCTACACGGCCAAATCGATTTCAATACACGCGCACTCGGACTCCTCAACGATCACGGTGTTCCCACTCACGTCTTCGGCTGGAAAGACTACTACAAAGGGTCGTATCTCCCGAAACGGAGCCACATCTCAGGAAACACGGTCGTCGAACAGGTTCGTGCATACGACGATGCTGATCGCCGGCTTGGGATTGCCAAATCGATGATTGAGGCAAGTATTCATAACATGCGGGCAAATCTTGTCTACTACAACGCCCGCGATTGTTCGTTCGACACAGAAATCAACCGACTTGAATCACTCAAGACGGAAGCGAGCGGGGTTGACAGCATTGACACGCTCCGTGGAACCGAGGCAACCGCCCGGAAAACGTACTACTCCTGTTTCAGTGAGATTCTGCGAGAGCCGTTTTCGCTTGACCGCCGAGAGTACAACCCACCAACGAACGAGACGAACGCGCTCATCTCGTTCCTCAACTCGATGGTTTACACGGCTTGTGTCTCAGCCATCCGCAAAACAGCACTTGATCCGACAGTCGGATTTATGCATGAACCCGGAGATCGGCGATTCACGCTTTCGCTTGACATCGCTGATATATACAAGCCAATTCTTGCAGATCGCGTCTTGTTCCGTCTCGTGAACCGGCAACAGATTAGCCCTGATGAGTTCGAATCAGATCTCGATGGTTGTCTGCTTACCGAGGACGGTCGTCTGACAGTACTCGAAGAGTACGAGGAAACGCTTGATAGAACAGTTGAGCACCCTCGTTTGAAACGAAAGGTGAGCTATAAGACGCTTGTCCAGACGGACGTGTACAGCTTGAAGAAACACATCCTAACTGGCGAACCATATCGTCCAACTGAACGGTGGTGGTGAGATGTTCGTACTCATTACATACGATGTTCCAGCAGAGCGAACCGACATTTACCGCAAACTCCTTCGAAGTCGACTAGAACACCTCCAACAGTCCGTCTTCTATGGGGATATTACCGAAGGCCAATTAGTCGGCATCAAGCAGGATATCAAATCAGAACTCATTGACGAGGATTCAATCTATATCTTTCAAGCGGATGTTTCAGCTGCAGTTGAGTACACTGTTTTGGGTGCTGGTGACGAACCGGGCAGCCGTTTCACCTAATTTTCGTCGACCCCCCAGTGTCTGCTCAGAATTAGGGGTCGACGAAAGCGATAAGTGATATACCGGCTATAGGGCCACTGTGTCGGCTAATTTGGCACATGTTTCAGACGAACCCTCGTGGGGTTGAAGCGACAGGGGAGGCCACAGACACGCTCCATTATGGCTCTGTTTCAGACGAACCCTCGTGGGGTTGAAGCTAATATCGTATTCAACGCTTATCTCAAAATCCACAGGTTTCAGACGAACCCTCGTGGGGTTGAAGCGACGAAGCGACCTCGACGACACATATCGGCGGGGATGGTTTCAGACGAACCCTCGTGGGGTTGAAGCTGGCAGTACGTGACGGTTGCCGTCGGCGGCCCGAGTTTCAGACGAACCCTCGTGGGGTTGAAGCTATCTAATCTAAGCGAACAATACAACAACAACGTGAGTTTCAGACGAACCCTCGTGGGGTTGAAGCGTCGCCGGGACGGAACGGCGACACACACCTATGGTTTCAGACGAACCCTCGTGGGGTTGAAGCCACTTCCTGAACGTGGGGCTCTCTAAGAGATCTGGTTTCAGACGAACCCTCGTGGGGTTGAAGCGTCCAATTCGAGGAGGACGCGCTCGTCGCGAACCAGGGTTTCAGACGAACCCTCGTGGGGTTGAAGCCGGATTCGCCTCGACGTGGGGGCCGACTCTCCTCGCGTTTCAGACGAACCCTCGTGGGGTTGAAGCACGGTGATCGAGGCGACTGACGAGGAGGGTAACGAGGTTTCAGACGAACCCTCGTGGGGTTGAAGCGCATAATCAATAACCTCAGACGGACCGTTCGGAGCTGTTTCAGACGAACCCTCGTGGGGTTGAAGCACGGAGGGCGGCGTCTGGAACCAGATGGCCCGCGGTTTCAGACGAACCCTCGTGGGGTTGAAGCTCCTGAACGAGCTCGTCGGCGACGTCGACGACGCCGGTTTCAGACGAACCCTCGTGGGGTTGAAGCGAGTTCACGATCCCGGACACCAGCAAACAGCGGCGTTTCAGACGAACCCTCGTGGGGTTGAAGCACGCTGATGCACTGGGGGCTGCCGTATCACAAGGCGTTTCAGACGAACCCTCGTGGGGTTGAAGCGGGTTCGGTGGGCCACTGTCGTCGTCGACGCGCGATGTTTCAGACGAACCCTCGTGGGGTTGAAGCGGCTTGTCGGCGACCTCTGCCAACTCGATCGTCGAGTTTCAGACGAACCCTCGTGGGGTTGAAGCTCCTCGATCTCTTCGTCGGTCGGATCGTCCAGATCGTTTCAGACGAACCCTCGTGGGGTTGAAGCTATTGACAATATGGGCTAAAAGGCGACTTATCTTGCGTTTCAGACGAACCCTCGTGGGGTTGAAGCGAATTCAGGTGAGTTGGTGCTTGCTTTGCTAGTTCGTTTCAGACGAACCCTCGTGGGGTTGAAGCACCGGTTCCTTCGAGAGTGACGCTTCCTGTCTCTGGTTTCAGACGAACCCTCGTGGGGTTGAAGCGTCCAGTTCCTCATCAGTTCCTCGCGGGCCTCGGTTTCAGACGAACCCTCGTGGGGTTGAAGCAGTAACGCGTGACGGGACAGAGACAACGGGACAAGAGTTTCAGACGAACCCTCGTGGGGTTGAAGCGAGCGTCTCGGCGAGTGTCTGGAGGAGGACCCGCGGGTTTCAGACGAACCCTCGTGGGGTTGAAGCGCCAGCAGCTCGCGCCGCGACATTGAGCGGCTCGCGTGTTTCAGACGAACCCTCGTGGGGTTGAAGCGCTTCGCAAAAGTCTACCACAAAGGGATTCAACCCTTGTTTCAGACGAACCCTCGTGGGGTTGAAGCGACTCCTCGAAGGTCGGCCGGTACGGGGCCCTAGGTTTCAGACGAACCCTCGTGGGGTTGAAGCGGCGGCGCGTCGTCGCTACAAGACACCGTCACGAGTTTCAGACGAACCCTCGTGGGGTTGAAGCTGATAGTCCTCCAAGGGAACGAGCGACTCGATAGCGTGTTTCAGACGAACCCTCGTGGGGTTGAAGCGTTGCTACCAAACTGCCAATTCCCCTCGTCGGGGTCGTTTCAGACGAACCCTCGTGGGGTTGAAGCGGAGCCGGGGGCGGCGACTCTCGCGGCAACTTCTCGGTTTCAGACGAACCCTCGTGGGGTTGAAGCTCGACGCAGACGATTGACTTCCGCATCCAACCGATCGTTTCAGACGAACCCTCGTGGGGTTGAAGCGGGGGTGACGCGCCACGCGTGAGACATGGCTCTCACGTTTCAGACGAACCCTCGTGGGGTTGAAGCACCGTGTCAAATGATTGTTCTGATACTGTGTCCAAGGGTTTCAGACGAACCCTCGTGGGGTTGAAGCACCGCGGAGCGGGACATTCGCGGGAGGGAGCCGCAAGTTTCAGACGAACCCTCGTGGGGTTGAAGCTCGACCTCTTGGTTCGCGACGAGCGCGTTGTCATCGGTTTCAGACGAACCCTCGTGGGGTTGAAGCTTCGAGTTCGGAACGAGCCCGCACACGATCCGCGGTTTCAGACGAACCCTCGTGGGGTTGAAGCGGTGTGGACCGTCGCATGGACCGCGACGCGCGCCGAGTTTCAGACGAACCCTCGTGGGGTTGAAGCTCGGCGGGAGTTGGGGCTGGACGACTCGCTCGACGGTTTCAGACGAACCCTCGTGGGGTTGAAGCCGGCAGGCACTCGGGATTCTCAAAGAACAGGCGAAGTTTCAGACGAACCCTCGTGGGGTTGAAGCACGCATATTCGCAACCAGTTTGAAAGGGTTATCGGGTTTCAGACGAACCCTCGTGGGGTTGAAGCGCAATACGGTGCCGGTGACATCCCCACTGAAGATGGTTTCAGACGAACCCTCGTGGGGTTGAAGCTCATCGTGTCCTCCGTCGTGCTCATGCGTGGTCGTGAGTTTCAGACGAACCCTCGTGGGGTTGAAGCTCGACGTGTCCCTGAGCTCGCTCGCCAAGGTGCGCGTTTCAGACGAACCCTCGTGGGGTTGAAGCTCGACGTGTCCCTGAGCTCGCTCGCCAAGGTGCGCGTTTCAGACGAACCCTCGTGGGGTTGAAGCGCGAAGGACCGCAACGTCGAGAATCCCGACGCCGTCGTTTCAGACGAACCCTCGTGGGGTTGAAGCAGGTTGTCAGTCCACGCGGCCATGTCGATGCCGAGTTTCAGACGAACCCTCGTGGGGTTGAAGCGGATCGGCGGGACCACGGTGGATGTGCCAACGGCGGGTTTCAGACGAACCCTCGTGGGGTTGAAGCGCCTGGACGAGCGCCGCGTAGTCCTGGAGTTCGAGGCGTTTCAGACGAACCCTCGTGGGGTTGAAGCGGGCACCGTCACGGTATCCGGGAGCGACGCCAGCGTGGTTTCAGACGAACCCTCGTGGGGTTGAAGCCGGTCGCCCGGCTCGGTCGTGATGTTCGAGAGCCCGTTTCAGACGAACCCTCGTGGGGTTGAAGCGTCAGGGTAGTAATCAGAGAGGTCCCGACGTGCGACGTTTCAGACGTACCCTCGTGGGGTTGAAGCTCGGAGATGCCGGCCTCCTCTGCTAACTCCTCGGCGTTTCAGACGTACCCTCGTGGGGTTGAAGCGTCGGCCGGGAACCGCACCGGGTCGCGGTCGATCGTGTTCCAGACGAACCCTCGTGGGGTTGAAGCGAGCAAGATGTCGAGCTCCCCCACATGTTCGATCCGGTTTCAGAAGAGCCCTACATGTCGAGATAGGGGCCGCAAGCCCGAAACGTGGTACTACGGCCTATCGCTCATTTGCCCACCGTAGTTCTGATAGGATATTTGAAATTAGGTGGGCTAAAAGAGCGCTTATCGGGATTCAGTACCCCAAAAACCGCACAGACAAGTTCTGTGCTACTCCTGGTTCGGTTACCTTCCCCGATGCGGCGACGGAGTGAGCCGCGGCGTAGCGACGGCACGAACGTCGAACTCGTCGGTGAGTCCCACGAGCGCGGCGGTCTTGTGGTCGCGTCAGGCTGCGATCGCTGACTCTCAGTCTCGAGGTGGTCGTCAGTGACCCACGACTGAAATCACGGGCTTCTGTCTTGTACCTCTGTGTGATTAACGCTTGGATACGTGGCAAATAAAGGGACTTCGAGTCGTGATCGCAGGGGCTGTGTCACTCCTCGTCGGAGTTCCGGAACGAGGGCCAGAATACCTATCTGAGTTGGTAACCACTCGCCGTTATGGACAGCGAGAAAGAGAAGATGCTGAACGGAGACCTGTACGACGCCGACACACCCGAACTCCTGTCCGAACGGGAGCGCGCCCGCAAGCTCACGAGACGATATAACCGAACGATGGCGGACGACGCCGAGGAACAACGGGATCTGTTAGAGGAGTTGTTCGGGTCGCTCGGTGAGGAGTGTTACGTCGAGCCGCCGTTCCGCTGTGACTACGGATACAACATCCACGTGGACGAAGACTTCTACGCGAACTTCGACTGCGTGATATTAGACGAGTGTCGGGTGGATATCGGACGGAACTGTCTGATCGGCCCGGGCGCGCACATCTACACCGCGACTCATCCGCTCGACGCGGACGAGCGGATCACGGGTCAAGAGTATGCCAAGCCCGTCACGATCAGTGATAACGTCTGGATCGGTGGGCAGGCGGTTCTCAATCCCGGCGTAACGGTCGGTGACAACGTCGTAGTTGCATCCGGGGCTGTCGTGACGGAAGATGTGCCCGACGATGTCGTCGTACAGGGGAATCCCGCCACAGTTGTGAAGAACCTCGAGGCAACCCAATAGTCCCCGGCGGACAGGGGTTCTGCCGACCGAAACCGAACTGAGAGATCCACCGTGTGGATCGTCAACGAGCTTCTCGACGAGTACCGTCTATACTGAGTCACGCAACCGAGTGCTGTCGGCGCGTTCCACGCCTGGAACGGCGTTCGTACTGACTTCCGGCCGGAAAACCGACCCTGCCTCGGCTACCCCGGGTCTTCGTGTACAATTTCGCCGTCAACGACCGTGAGATCCACGTCAATGTCCGCAATCGACTCCGGCTCGGCGAACGGGTCCGCGCCGAGCACGACCGCGTCAGCGAGCTTACCGGGCTCGAGTGTTCCCTTCTCCGCTTCGGTGAACTCCGCGTACGCCGCGTCCCGCGTATACGCCGCGATCGCCTCGTCGACGGAGAGGCGCTGCGTGTCGTGTGGCGCGTTGACCGCGTGGTGGATGCCGTGGAGCGGTCCGATCGGCATCGTGTCGCTGCCGAACGCGAGGGGGACGCCGGCGTCCCGCACGCTACGGAAACGGTTGTTGCCGCCGCGGGCCTCGCTCCCGATGACGGTCTCGTAGATCCCGCCCTTGCCGGCCCACTGGAGGAAGTTCGGCTGCATGCTCGCGACGATCCCGAGCTCCGCCATCCGGTCTATCGCCGCGTCGGTGGCCAGTTCCACGTGTTCGATCCGGAGTCTCGGATCCGGTACGCGGTAGTCGTCGAGCACCGCCTCGTAACAGTCGAGTACAGTGTCGATCGCCACGTCGCCGAGCGCGTGCGTGGCGATCTGCTGGTCGGCTCGCGCCGCGGTCCGGAACAACTCGGAGAGCTCGGACTCGGTCGTCACCATCGTCCCGTCGTTGTCGGGGTCGTCGACGTACGTCCCGGAGATCTTCCCCGTTCGCGCGCCGAGAGAGCCGTCGGAGAACGTCTTGAGCCCGCCGATCCGGAGCCAATCGTCGCCGAACCCGGACGCGATCTCGAGGTCAGACAGCGACTCCGCCTTCCCGGAGTGGACGTAAAACGTCACCCGAAGCCCTAGCTCGTCGTCTCGCCACGCGCCGAAGAACGCCGCATGGATCGGGCTCCCGAACTCCTGTGGCGCGGTAAGTCCTGACATGTTCTGGACCGACGTGACGCCGAGCTCGTGCGCTCGCTCCGTCGCCGCCGCGAGCGCGCGGCGGGCCTTCTCGCCGCGCGGGTACGTCGCCTGCTTCACGCGACCGGCGGCGTCCTCCACGAGCACGCCCGTCGGCTCCCCGCTGTCGTCACGCTTCACATCGCGTTCCACGCCGTCGAGGTCAACTCGGTCGACCGCGGGACCGTTGACGGCCGCGGCGTGTCCGTCGACGCGCATCGCCGCGACGGGGTGTTCCTCGCTCACCGCGTCCAGATCGGTTCGGGTGAGGTGTCCGTCGTCGTCGGGCCACGTCGTCTCGTCGAAGTTGTAGCCGAGCACCCACTCGCCGGGCTCCGTCGCCGTCGCGTTCTCCCGGAGCATCGAGAGCGCCTCCGCGCGGTCGTCCGCGCCGGCGAGGTCGGTCTCGAGCCGATCGATCCCGACCGACAGCAAGTGCGTGTGCGCGTCATTGAACCCCGGGAGGACGACCCGACCGTCCAGGTCGACGATCCGCGGGTCGGTCGCGGTCGCCTCAACGGTCTCCGTATCACCGACCGCGGCGACATGCCCGTCGCGGAACAGGACCGCCTCGGCCACCGTCCGGTCGTCGTCGAACGTGTGCACGGCGCCGCCGCGCAGGAGGAGCTCGGTCACGGGACTACTCCTCGCCGTCCGGCCAGCGCTCGATGTACACGGTCTCGTCGGTGTAGAACCGGACGACGTCCTCGGCCTGCGCATGCAGGTCGCCGAAGAAGGAGTCCTTCTGCCCCCCGAAGTGGAAGAAGGCCATCGGCGCCGCGGTGCCGACGTTGATACCGACGTTCCCCGCCTCGAGCTCGTGGCGGCATGTCGCCGCCTCGTCGCCGCGGTTCGTGAAGACGGAGGCGGCGTTGCCGTAGCGGCTCCGGTTGGCGATGTCGATCGCCTCGTCCAGATCGCCGGCCCGAATCAGCGCCAGCACCGGTCCGAACAGCTCCTCGGTCGCGATTGTCATCTCCGGCGTCACCTCACCGAAGACCGAGGGTGCGAGGAAGCACCCCTCGTCGGAGGCGGCCTGCTCGCGCCCGTCGAGCAACAGTTCCGCGCCCTCCTCGACGCCGGTCTCGATGGCGGACTCGATCCGGGCTTTCGCCTCGTTGGAGACGACCGGCCCGATGTCGACGCCCTCGTCGAGGCCGTTGCCGACGGTCTGTGCCGCGGCCCGGTCGACGACGAGCTCCGCGAACTCGTCGTACACGTCGTCGTGGACGACCGCGACCGGGTTCGCCAGACAGCGCTGTCCGGTGTTGGCGAACGCCGAACTCACGGTCTTCTTGGCGGCGTACGACAGGTCCGCCGCGTCGCTCACGATGACGTGGTTCTTCGCGCCGCCCTGCGCCTGCACGCGCTTACCGTTCGCGGCCGCCGTCTCGTAGACGTGCTTCGCGACGCCCGTGCTCCCGACGAACGAGGCCCCGACCACGTCGTCGTGCGCCAACAGCCCGTTCACCGTGTCCGGGCCGCCGTGAACCAGTGAGACGACGCCGTCCGGGAAGCCGGCGCGTTCGAGCAGTTCGAACAGCGCGATCGCGGTGTACGGCGTTCGCTCGCTCGGCTTGAGCACGAACGCGTTCCCGCACGCGACCGCGTACGGGAGGAACCACAGCGGGATCATGCCGGGGAAGTTGAACGGCGTGATCGCCGTGAACACCCCGAGGGGATGGCGGACCGCCGTCTCGTCTATCCCCGGCGCGGCGTGCTGGAGGTGCCCGCCCTGCAGCAGCGTTGGCGCGCCGCAGGCGACCTCGACGTTCTCGATTCCGCGGCGGAGCTCGCCTTCGGCCTCCCCCTTCGTTTTCCCGTGCTCGCGGACGAGCAGCTCCGCGATCTCCGTTTGGTGCTCCTCCAGTAGCGACTTGAACCGGAACAGCGGCTGAATGCGCTCTTCGACCGGCGTCTGCCGCCATTCCTCGAACGCCTCGCCCGCCCGTTTCACCGCGGCGTCGACGTCGGACTCGGTGCTGATCGGAGTGTCACCAAGCGCCTCACCGGTCGCCGGATCGACGACCGTCTCGGCGAGGCCGCCGCTTGGGCGCGTCCACTCGCCGTCGACGTAGTTCGCGATCGGCCGGTCGAGGAGGTCGTACAGGTCGGTGGCTTCCCGCTCGCTGGTTCCGTCGACGCTCATTCGATCTGCTCCCCCTCGATCACGATCTCGCGCTCCGCGAGCTCGTCGATGAACTGCTCTGGATCGAACAGCTCCTCGGGCGGCTTCGCGCCCGCTCCGGTCACGTCGCCCTGCCCGACGAGCACCGCCGCGATGCCCATCGGGACGCCCGTCCAGACCGCGGTCGCCTTCAGACCCCAGTCGTCGAGTCGCGACTCGACCACGGTCGAGTACCGGTACTGGGCGTGTTCGCCGTCCTCCGTCCCGGCGACGTCCACGCGGAACGATTTCCACTCCTCCGCCGGACCGGGCTTCGGCTGCCGATCGAGGTGCCAGTCGAGGAACTCGCGGGGCGAGGTCTCGACGCCCTTGTACTCCACGGGCTCTTCGCTGGTGAGGTTCAGCCCGATGAGCACGTCACAGATGTTGACGAGGTCCGGGGAGAACGCGACGCGGAAGTCGACGTCCTCGACGCCGGGGAAGGTGGTCGGCATCGTTGCCAGCTCCGAGTGGATGCTGTGGAACCCCTCCACCTCGCCGACCGGGGACGGCATGGTGTACGTCTCGCGGCCGGAGAGCGGATCGAGCGTCCGATACTCGCCGTCTTCATAGACGACGGGGTCCATCGTCAGCTCGTCGAGGATCGTCTTCGCGGAGTAGGCGAACCCCTCGCCGCCGCCGCGCGCGCCGGTGCGGATGTGGATCGATTCGACCTCGTCGAGGTGACTCGCGCCCATCGCGGTCGCGACGTTCGTCAGCCCCGGGCTCGCACCCATTCCGAGGACGGCGGTCAGTCCGGCCTCGGCGAACTGATCGTCGTATTCCAACTGGTCCTGCGTCTTGTGGTACAGCCCGCCGAGGTCGAGGTAGTGACAGTCCGCGTCGAGACACGCCTCCATCACCGCGACGTTAAACGCGTACGGGAGGGCGTTGGCGACCACGTCGGCGTCGGCGATCGTTTCGACCACGCTCTCGTGGTCGGTCACGTCGACACGCGCCGTCTCGACGTCGCCCGGTAGTTCGGCGGCGAACTCGTCCGCGGAGTCGATGTCCGCGTCCGCGATGAGGAGGTCGTCGATCGCCTCGTTTTCGGCGAGTTCCCACGACGTTGCTCGACCCATCGCGCCGCAACCGCCCAGCGCGACGACTTTCATTCCGCTCCTCCGTAGTTCATCATTACAGATTTCACTTGTGTCATAGCTTCTAAGTGCCACTTACTGCCGTACCGCCCGCCGGAACCGCTCTCGCCGTAGCCGCCGAACGGGAGCAGTCGTTCCCAGTAGTTGTTCGTCTCGTTGATGAACACGCCCCCCGCCTTGATGCGGTTCGCAGCGTCGTGGGCGCGTTCCAGCGAATCGGTGAAAACCGCCGCCTGAAGCCCGTACGGCGAACGGTTCGCTATCTCGATCGCCTCCTCGTACGAGGACGCAGTGATGACCGGCGTCACCGGGCCGAACGTCTCCTCGGTGGCGACTGCCATCTCCTCGGTCACGTCGTCGAGGACGGCCGGTGCGAAGAACAGCCCGTCTGTCTCGCCCCCGGTCCTGACCGTCGCACCGCGTTCTACGGCGTCGTCGAAGTGCGCACGCGCCTTCGACTGGATCCGCTCGGAGATCATCGGTCCGACATCGACTCCGTCCTCAAAGGGATCCCCGAGCACGAGGTCCTCTGTCCGCTCCACTATGGCGTCGACGAGCTCGTCGTGGACGCCCTCGGTCGCGATGACGCGCTCCGTCGCGCAGCAGACCTGTCCCGCGTTCCAGTTGCTGCCCGAGACGATGCTATTGGCCGCGTGCTCCACGTCCGCGTCGTCGAGAACGACGATCGGGTCCTTCCCGCCGAGCTCCAGCAGGCACTGGGCGTTGCGCTCGGCCGCGGTCTTCGCGATCTCCTGTCCGACCGCACTGCTGCCGGTGAACGCGATCAGGCGGATGTCGTCGTTGGCGACGAGCGAAGCGCCGGTCTCGCCGTCACCGGTGACGAGGTTGAACGCGCCGTCAGGGAGACTGGACTGCGCGAACGCCTCCGCGATGTGGTACGCCGTCAGCGGCGTCTCCTCCGGCGGCTTGAACACGACCGGGTTGGCCGTCGCGATGGCGGAGTAAATGCTTCCGCCCGGAATCTCCAGCGGGAAGTTCCACGGGGAGATAACGGCACACGGCCCATACGGCTCGCGCTGCGTGTACGCGAACTTGTCACGCCACTCGGAGGGGACGACGTCGCCGAACAGCCGGATGGCGTCGTGCGCGTAGTCCTCGCTGGACTCGATGACATACTCGGTCTCCTCGTAGGACTCGTGGAGGGGCTTCCCCTCCTCTTCGGTGATCCCCTCCGCGATCTCGTCTTCGTGCTCCTCGAAGTAGTCCGTCACCTCGTCGAGTACCTCCGCGCGCTCGAAGGCGGTCATTTCCTCGAGCTCCGTCTGGGCCCGACGGGCGGCGTCGACCGCGGACGCCACGTCCCGCCCGTTTGCTTGCGGGACCGTGTCGATGATCTCCCCCGAGACGGGAGAGACGACATCGATCTCGGCCGACGACTGGGAGCCGACCCACTCTCCATCGATGTACAGTTGGCGCATGTGTCGTGTCCTCGGTGGCCATACAACAACCCCCATAAAAAATCTTTCTCGATAACCGCCATGTAGCCGAAGTATATTCGGCCAAACCCGAGCTAAGGAGGAATACCAACGGGTAATCGGTTCTCACCGGATGTAGTCAGCCGCTTTCGACGGGGTCAGTACGGCGGATCGTCGAGCGCGACGTTGACTGACTTCGATCGGGTGTGCTCTTCGAGCGCCTGCTGGGCGCACTCCCGGCCGAATCCAGACTGCTTGAACCCGCCGAAGGGCGTCCCCGGGACCGTCCCGAAGTACTGGTTGACCCAGACGCTTCCCGCCTCCACGTCCGCGGCCGCCCGATGGGCCACAGACGGGTTCTCGGTCGCGATCCCCGCGGTGAGTCCGTAGTCGACGTCGTTCGCGATCTCGATCGCCTCCTCGTAGTCCGAGAACGTCATGAGGAACTGAACCGGTCCGAACACCTCCTCCTGACCGATTCGCATACCCGGCTCGACGTCGTCGAAGACGGTCGGCTGGTAGAAGGCGCCGTCGGCGTACTCGTCACCGTCCGGGGCCTCGCCGCCGCGGAGAACGCTTGCCCCCTCCTCGCAGCCCACGTCCACGTAGTCGTCGACGCTCTGCCGGTGGCCCTCGTAGGCCAACGGTCCCATCGTTGTTCCTTCTTCGAGGGGGTCGCCGGGTTCCCAACCGGAGAGCTCCTCCAGATACGCGTCGACGAACTCGTCTTTCACGTCCTCGTGGACGAGGATCCGCGTCGCCGAGTCGCAGGACTGCCCGGCGTTGTACATCCCGCCGGTCGCGGCGTTCGCGGCCGCCTCGTCGATGTCGGCGTCGGGGAAGACGATGAAGGGGTTCTTACCCCCGAGCTCGAGCGTGACGGGCGTCACGGAGTCCGCCGCGGTCCGCATGATCGACTGCCCGACCGGGACTGACCCCGTGAACGACACCTTTCCCACATTGGGATGGTCGATGATCGGTTCGCCCACGTCGCCTCCGGAGCCCGGGACGACGTTCAACACGCCTTCGGGCAGGACGTCGTCCGCCAGCTGCGCAGCGCGGATCACGGACAGCGGCGCCGGACTCGGCGGTTTGACGACCGTCGTGTTACCGGCCGCGAGCGCCGCCCCGACTTTCCACCCCATCAGGAGAATCGGGTAGTTCCACGGGAGGATCTGTCCCGTCACGCCGTACGGCTCTTGGCGGACATACGCGTGGGAATCCGCCCCCGTAGGAACGTATTCGCCCTCTTGGGCGACCGAGACGTTCGCGTAGTACTCGAAGAAGTCGAGACCGTTCTCTATGTCCGCCTTCGCGTACGCGAGTGGCTTCCCGACCTCCAACGTCTGTAGCAGCGCGAGCTCGTCGACGTTGTCCCGCAGTTCGTCGACCCACGTCCGAATCAGCTCGGCCCGGTCACCCGCGTCCATCGCTCCCCAGCCGTCCTCGTACGCCGTGTCGGCTGCCGCGACGGCGTCCTCGACGTCCGCGGTGCCGCACTGCGCGACCGTCGTGATCGGCTCGTCGATCGAGGGATCCGTCGGTTCGAACGTCTCTCCGTCGCTCGCCGGTCGGGTCTTCCCATCGATGTACGCGCCGAAATCAAGGGTCGCGATCTCTTCGTGCGCCTGTTCGTGTCGGTCTCGAATCGTGCCTGTGAAATTCATGATTGTGCTTCGGTTGTCGTTCGTATCGTCCCGGTCCGTTCGCCGGAGTCGTCTCGCTGGACATTCGCACGATCGTCGGTCAGCGCGAACGCGAGATCGGTGTCTCTCGGACTCTCGTCTACTCGGTGAGTACCACGCTGTTCTCCGCCGCCCAGCCGATCTGAACCGTCTCTCCCGTCTGGAGGTACGACCCCTGGTCCCGTATCTGCATGTCGACGGTGAACCGTCCGCCGTCGTCCAGTTCAACGACGAACTTGCCGAGGTTCCCCTTGTAGATCTCGTCGATGATCGTCGCCCGGAAGCTGTTGTCGAGCCCGGCGGCCTCATCGCCGATCCGGATCTTCTCGGGCCGGACCGCGAACCCAGCTGTCGCGTCGGCCTCCGGATTCGACGGAACGACATACGTGCGGCCGTTTCGGTCGATGGCCGCTCCGTCGGCAGTGTCGGAGTAATCACCGCGGACGAGATTCGTTTCACCAATGAAGTCCGCGACGAACTCCGTCGCGGGCTCCTCGTAGATCTCGGTGGCAGTGCCGAGCTGCTCGACGTGTCCGTCGTTCATCACCGCGATCTGGTCGCTCATCGTGAGCGCCTCCTCCTGATCGTGGGTGACGTAGATGAACGTCGTGTTCAGCTCTTCCTGCAGGTTTTTCAGCTCGACCTGCATGTTCTGCCGGAGCTTCAGATCGAGCGCCCCGAGCGGCTCGTCGAGCAGGAGCACGGCCGGCTCCGTGATCAGCGCCCGCGCTAGCGCGATGCGCTGCTGTTGGCCGCCGGAGAGCTCGCTGATCTGCCGGTCCTTGGTCCCGGGCAGCTCCACGAGTTCGAGCATCTCCTCGACGCGAGACTCGATCTCCTCGTTGGAACCCCTCCGAACGAGGCGCTTGACCGCCTGGCCGACCCCGCCGCGTCCGGTCTCGCCGCTGCCGTCGACCCCTTGCATCTGAAGACCGAACGCAACGTTCTCGCCGACGGTCATGTGCGGGAACAGCGCATACGACTGAAACACCATGCTGGTGTTACGTTCGAAGGGCGGAACGTTCGTCACGTCCTCGTCTTTGATGTACACTGCGCCTTCTGTCGGCGTCTCGAAGCCGTCGATACAGCGGAGCAGCGTCGTCTTCCCGCACCCGCTCGGTCCGAGCAGGGTGAGGAACTTCCCAGACTCGACCCGCAGATCGACATCATTAACGGCGACCACGTCGTCGAACCGCTTCGTCACGCCCTCCAGCCGGACGTCGTAATCCGTCATTCCTCAGGCGCTCTTGATCTCTTGCCAGGCGTTGCTGTACATGGTCGTCGCCTGACCGATGTTCTGGATGTATTCGAGGTTGCTCATCGTCTCGTCGTCAGGGTAGATAGACTCGTTGTTGAGAATCTCGTCGAGGATGTACTCTTCGGCGGCCTCGTTGGGGCTCCCGTAGTACGTGTAGTTCGTGATCTCGGCCCCGACTTCGGCGTCTAGGAAGTGGTTGATGAACGCGTGCGCCGCGTTGACGTTCTCTGCCTCTGTGGTTATCGCTGCGGTGTCGACCCACACGACCCCGCCTTCCTCCGGAATGACGTAGTTGACGGGGGAGCTGCCGTCCTCGAACGTCTCCCAGTACGCTTGGAACGCGCCGCCGGACCATGCGTGGACCGGGCTGAGCTGTTCGTTGATCAGGTTCGTCGGGAAGTCCGACGAGTCGTACGTCGAGAGGAGGTCCTTCTGCTCCATCAGTAACTCCTTCGCCTCCTCGACCTCGGACTCCTCCGTCGTATTGAGGGAGTAGCCGAGGTATTTCAACGCCGCGCCCATCGCCTCGCGGACGTCGTCGAGCATCGACATCTGCCCCGAGAAATCCTCGTTCCACATGGTCTCCCACGAGTTGACCTCGATGTCGCCGACCATCTCCTCGTTGTACGCGATCCCGGACGTTCCCCACTGGTAGGGAACGGAGAAGCGGTCCTCGCCCGGATCGTACGGCGCCTCCCGGAATTTCTCGGAGAGGTTCTCGAAGTTCGGCAGGGCGTCGAGGTTGAGCGGCTGGATCATGCCCTGCTCGTTCAGGACGTTGACCATGTAGTCGCTCGGGAAGATTAGGTCGTACTGACCGGTTCCGCCGGCGTTCAGCGCGTTGAACATCTCCTCGTTCGAGGAGTACAGCGAGACGGAAACGGATACGTCGTACTCCTCCTCGAAACCGCTGATGAAACCGTCGGGCCAGTAGTCGCCCCACTGGAAGACGCGAAGCTCGTCTTCGATCTCTCCGTTACCGCCGCTCCCACCGCCGCCGTCGTCTCCGCTCCCACCGTCGCTACCGTCACTCCCGGAGTTGCCGTCACTCCCGGAGTTGCCGCTACATCCCGCGAGTCCGACGAGTCCGGCCGTTGAGACGGCACCGGTGGTCCGCAGGAATGTACGCCGATCACTTGTGGATTGCTGTTGTGACATGGGTTGTCAATGTCTCTTTTTCTCCAACTTCCACAACAGACCATAAATATTTCGGGAGATCATACGTCCAGTCGGATATATTTCACAGAACTCACCACGTCGGGCCCTGAAACCATTGAGCGACGGCGACCAGAGCCATCGTGACGACGATGATCAGCGCCGCGACGACGTTGACTCCGGGAGAGATTCCCTGCCGGACCATCCCGAAGAAGAAGATCGGGAGCGTGTTCTCCTGTCCGATGATAAAGAAGGTGACCACGTAGTCGTCGAAGCTCATGGCGAACGCGAGTAGCGCGCCCGCGAAGATCCCCGGCTTGATCATCGGGAGCGTCACGAACCGGAGCGTCTCGAGTTCGTTGGCACCGAGGTCCATGGCCGCCTCTTCCATCGTCTGATCGAAGGTCTGTAATCGCGCCGCGACGACGACCGCGACGAAGCTGATGCCGAAAGCGACGTGGCCGATTATTGCTGTTCCGGTCCCCAGTTGTATCCCGGCGATGTTGAAGAACAACAGCAGCGAGATCCCCATCACGATGCTCGGGATGATGATCGGCATGAACACGACGCCGGTGAACAGCCGCTTGCCGGGGAAGTCGTACCGGTCGAGGGCGAACGCCAGCATCGTACCGAACACAGTACTGATAACGACCATCGCCACGGCGATCTCGACCGAATTGAGGAGCGCGTTCCACGCCGCGGTCGGATCGACTCGAGCGACTGTCTCGCCCTGTAACAGCGCGGTATACCACTTCGTCGTGAACCCCTGCCAGACGACCGCGTACCGCGAGTCGTTGAACGAGAGCGTGATCAACACCGCGATCGGCAGGTAGAGGAACAGATAGACGAACGCCGTCTGGGCTACCAAGAGCCCGGCCCCCCGCTCGAACAGGGCTGCGCGCGCTCGACGGAACGCGCCCATCATCCGAGCTCACCCCCGCCGCGCTGGTACGCGGCGATGCTGAGTAGCATGACCCCCATGAGAACGAACGCGCCCGCGGCTCCAAGCGGCCAGTTGCCGGCGGAGCCGAATTGAGACGCAATGAAGTTCCCGATCATCTGACTGTCGGTGCCGCCGAGCAGTTCCGGGATGACGTATGCGCCCGCGCTCGGGATGAACACAAGGACGCTCCCCGCCATGACGCCCGGTTTCGACTGCGGGAAGATGACGTGATAGAACGCTTCGAAACGGTCCGCTCCGAGGTCCATCGCGGCTTCTTGGAGCGTGAAATCGATCTCCTCGATACTCGAATACACCGGGAGGATCATAAAGGGGATCCAGATGTAGACGAGTCCCAAGAGGACCGCAAACTGCGAGTACATCAGCGAGGCTCCCTGTTCAACGAACGGGAGGACCGCAAGCGCGCTCATTAGCACGCTGTTGGCCGACAACAGCAGCTGAATGGCGTAGATCCGGACGAGAAACGAGGCCCAGAACGGAAGGATGACGAGCACGATCAAGAGGTTCTGGTATCTTTCGGGGGCAATGTGACCGATATAGTAGGCCATCGGGTAGCCGACGGCGAAGGAGACCACCGTCGCGAGGGACCCGTAGCCGATGCTTTTGAACAACAGCCTGACGTACGGCGTCGGCTGCGTCGCCGAGAGCGTCTCGATTCCGGGGACTACCGTCTCGATCAGCCACGCGACCGTCGCCCAGAGCGCGACGAGGATCGAGGTGTCTTCCGGGATGAAGAACCGACGGTACTGCTGTAGTCCGAGGTTCTCCGCGGCGAGGAGGACTTCGCCGAACGCCCCCCGTTCCCCGAAGCTGAAGAAGAACATCACGGCGAGCGGTGCGAGGAAGAACACGCCGAGCCAGAACGCGCTCGGTGAGAGATTGACGATCGCACCGGTCCACTGGTTCCGACGGACCCTCTGAACCAGTTGCGCGTCGATGCCCGACGCCTGATTGTTGCTATCACGTCCCATTCTCTCGTTGGCGTACCACACCCCACATGAAATATGTTTGGGCAAACCCGATACTTACAGATAAACATACGAAGAGAGACGGGACTAAGGAAATATTATGTTATTCGACCCCCTAACAGCGAATAGAGGCGTGCAGCCAAACAAAACACATAGGCATCCGGCCACTGAATCCACGCTCATGGACATCGACGAGGTCGACCGGAAGATCCTCGCCATACTTCAGGTTGACGGGAGGGCGGCCCTCTCCGAGATCGCACGCCGGCTCGACATGGGGACGGCGACGATCCACGAGCGGACGAAGGCACTGGAGGAGGAGGGGTACATCCGGGATTACCGCGCCGTACTCGACCCGGAACTCCTCGGACGCAACGAGGTCGGCTTTATCCGTGTCGAGACGATGGCCGGCCGGTCGTCGGAGGTCGCAGAACGCCTCGTCGAGGTGACGCCGATCCAAGAGATACACGAGGTCACCGGCGACGCGGATCTGCTGTTGAAAGTCCGCATCGCCGACCGGCAGGAGATGACCGACCTGCTGAGGGAGATCGGCCAGTACGAGGGCGTCGAGAGCACCGCCACGGACATGGCGCTCCGGAGCGTGAAGGAGGAACACACGCTGCGGATAGACGAATGAACGACATCTGGGGGCTCGAACCGTCGGCCAGGTCGGAGTACGGCTCACTCGAGCAGGCCCTGGTTCACGAGCCCGGCGACGAGTTCAACTCGGTCGTCGATCCGGACGCGTGGAACTGGGATGGGCTGCCGCGTCAGGAGAAGGCCGCGAAGGAGCACCGGTCGCTCGTGGAGGAGCTGGAGTCGAACGGCGTGGAGGTGCTCACGCTCGAGGGCGTGACGCAGAGCCTCGCCGAGTCGCTCTTCGTCCGGGACGTGGGGTTCGCGATCGGCGGCGGAATCGTGGTCGGCAAGATGGTCGAGGAGACCCGGCACGGCGAGGAGCGCCGGCTCTCCGAGCGAATGACCGAACTGGGGGCGCCGATCTATCATACCGTTCACGGCGACGGCGGCTTCGAGGCCGGGAACATGGTGTGGATCGACCGCGACACCGTGGCGATCGGTCGGTCGCAGACCACCAACGCGGCCGGGATCCGACAGGTTCGGACCGTCCTGGAGACGTTCGGAGTCGAGGTGATCGAGGTGCCGATCTTCGGCAGCACGGAGAGCACCGGACAGACGCATCTCGCCTTGGTGTTCAGCATGGTCGCACCCGATCTCGCGCTCGTCTACTCCGAGGCGGTTCCGCCGGAGTTCCTCGACATGCTTCACGATCGCGGTATTGAGACGGTCTCCGTCCCGATGCGCGAACAGCGCAACCGCGCGACGAGCACCATCGTCGTCGACCCCGGGACTGTGCTCCTCCCCTCCGGGAACCACCGGGTCCGCGCCGCGCTCACGGATCGGGGATTCCACGTCATCGAGCTGTCGCTCCGGGAGATCAGGAAGGCCGGCGGCGGTCCGAAGGGACTCGTGCTCCCCTTGTCCCGAACTGTTACCGGCGAGTAACTCGAATTGCCGTATCTATTTCGGCTTCTAATTGTATTTGCCAAAGATTTATTTCCCGCCGCTTCATCATCTATTGCGATGAGCCTCGGTGACAAGGAGCGCGACCACGCACGCCCGTTGGAAGAGAAAACGTCGAAGAGCCGGGAGTTTCACCGGCGAGCGTCAAACGTAACGCCGCTCGGTGTCGAGTCGAACGTCCGTTCGTTCGACCCGTACCCGTTCTATCTCGAAGAGACGGACGGCTCGTACGTCTATGACATGGACGACAACGAGTACTTGGACTTCCTCCTTGCGCTCGGTCCGATCATCCTCGGACACGGTCATCCCGAGGTCAAAGACGCCGTCAAACGACAGGTCGAGAAGAGCGACCTGACCGCGACGCCGCAGCCGGTCGCCATCGAGTTCATGGAGAAGGTCTGCGAGATGGTCCCCTCCATCGAGTCGGTTCGGATGGCGAACAGCGGCACGGAGGCGACGATGCACGCGCTCCGCGTCGCGCGGTCGTACACCGGAAAAGAAAAGATCGCCAAGCCCGAGGGCGGGTACGCGGGCGCACACGACTATGCGCTACAGAGCGTCTATGCCAGCGAGGAGGCGCTCGGTCCCGAGGAGGAGCCGAACACGGTGTCGTACGGGACGGGCATCCCCGACGCGGTGAGCGAGACGGTCGTCGCGTTCCCCTTCAACGACAAGGAGGCGACCGAGCGGATCCTGCGGAAGCACGCTGACGACATGGCCGCCGTGATCATCGAGCCGGTGATGTTCTCGTGCGGCTGCCTCAAGCCCCGCGACGGCTACCACGAGTTCCTCCGCGACCTGACGGAGGAGCTTGACATCGTCCTCATCTGGGACGAAGTGATGACCGGCTTCCGGCTGGGCCCGCAGTCCGCGCAGGGCCGGTTCGGCGTCACGCCGGACATGACGACCTTCGCGAAGGCTGCCGGCGCCGGCTACCAAGTTGCCGGGTTCGGCGGGCGGCGGGACATCATGGAGGAGATCATCCCGCCAAAAAAGAAGGAGGCCTCCAAGTGGAACTCCTCCGCGTTCCACGGCGGGACGTACAACGGACACCCGGTCGCGGCCGCAGCCGGGCTGAAGACGCTGGAGATCCTCGACGAGCGCGACGTATACGAGCACATCGACCGCCTCGGCGACAGGCTGTTCAGCGGGCTTCAGGAGGTCGCCGACGACGCCGGACTTGCGGTTAACGTCGAGCATATCGGCTCGATGGGGCAGGTGTACATGACCGATCACGACATCCACTCGTACCGCGACACGTGGCACGCGAACACCGACCAGTTCGCCGACTGGTGGCTCGAGGCCGCAGCCGACGGCGTCCTCTTCGGGAACCCGCTACAGGGAGAGCGGTTCTTCACCACATACACCCACACCGACGAGCAGATCGATCACGCGCTGGAGGTCGCGGAGGACGCCTTCCGCGCGGTCGACCACCAGTACGAGTGACAATGTCGAACCAGTCCGACCCCTCGGTGACGCGCGAGTCGGCCGGTGACGGTCCGTCGAGCGACACCGTCAGATCGCAGTACGACGAGTACGTGATGCCGATCGCGAAAGGATACGATTCGTTCGCCGTCGACCGGGCCTCGGACACGACGATGACGACGCCGGAGGGCGAGGAGTACCTCGACGTGTTCGCCGGGATTTCGGTGACGAACGCCGGACACAACGACCCCGCGGTCGTCGACGCGGCGAAGGATCAACTCGACCGGCTCATCCACACCTGTTCGTACGTCCACAGGAACGCGCCGGTCGGCGAGCTCGCCGAACGCATCGCCGAGATCACGCCGGGAGACCTCCAGAAGACCTTCTTCTGTAACTCGGGAACCGAGGCCGTCGAGGGCGCGGTGAAGCTTGCGCGCAAACACACAGGCAACAAGGAAGTCGTCGCTCTAGAGATGGCGTTTCACGGCCGGACGCTCGGCAGCCTCGCGCTCACCGGAAACAGCGCATACAAGCGGGGGATGGCACCGACGATCAACGACGTCACTCACGCGCCCCCGCCGTACGCGTACCGCTGTGACCGTTGCGACGGGACGTGTTCAAGCGACTGCGCGGACGAGCTCGAGCGCGTCATCGGCACTCACACTTCCGGAGATTTGGCCGCCGTCATCATCGAGCCCGTCATGGGCGAGGGCGGGATCATCGTCCCGCCGGAAGGCTGGCTGCGGCGCGTGAAAGAGATCACGCACGACAACGGCGGGCTACTCATCGTCGACGAGGTACAGACCGGATACGGGCGAACCGGCACGATGTTTGCCAGTGAACAGTTCGAAGTGGTCCCCGATATTATGCCACAGGCGAAAGGAATCGCGGACGGACTCCCGCTCGGCGCGTTCACGGCGCCCGCGGAGATCGCTGATAGCTTCGAGGCAGGCGATCATCTCTCGACGTTTGGCGGTAATCCCGTCTGCTGCGCGGCCGCGCTCGCCAACATCGACCGGTTGGAGGACGGGATCGTCGAGAACGCAAACAGACAGGGCTCATGGCTCGAATCGCGTCTCACGGAGCTGGAAGAGCACTACGACTCGGTGGGTCAGACGCGCGGTCTCGGCCTCATGTACGGCGTTGAACTCGTCGCGGACGCGGACCGAACGCCCGCGAAGGAGGCCGCGACCGCCGTCCGCGAACACATGCGCGACGAGCACAACGTCCTGATCGGCGTCGGCGGCTACCACAAGAACGTCCTCCGCTTCCAGCCGCCGCTCACCATCGAGCGAGACGAACTCGAACGGGCGGTCGACGCGCTCGAGTCCGGCCTTCAGGCGGTCGCGTAATCCATGTCGTCCGGGAACTGCCCCGACGGCGAGGCTGGGTCGGAAACGATACCGCCCGCGTTCCGCGAGGGCGCGAACACTGACGGCCCGCGCGTCGTGGTCGTCGGCGGCGGCGTGATCGGCTGTGCCGCCGCGCGCGAGCTGGCCCCGGACCACGACGTGCTCGTTCTCGAGCGCGACCAGATCGCCGGCGGTGCGACCGCCCGAGCGGCCGGTGAGGTGACGATGACGCCCTCCTACACGGACCACCCGGAGATCGCCGCGCACGCGAACGACTTCTTTCGAGCGTACGACGGAACCAGAGCCTTCGAGTACACCGAAACACCGAGCGTCGAGCTCGTCACGGCCGACCGGGAGGAAGCCGCGAGAGCGCGCGTCGACCGCCTCCGGGACGACGGCGTCAACGTGGCGTTTCTGGAGGCCGCCGCCGTCGAGGAGCGGTGGCCCCGGATCGACGCCTCGGAGTTCGTCGGCGCAGTGCGGTTCACGGACACGGGTCACCTCGACCCGTACACGCTCGCGACGACGCTGCGCGCGGACGGAGCGGACCACGGCGCGCGGTTCGAGACCGGGGTCAACGTGACGGACCTCGTCGTGGAGGGGCGAACGAGTGGAGCAGAGCTCCGTGATTCGGCCGCGGAGGGAGAACCCGCGAAGGGCGACACGGACGCGGAAGCGGAGACCGAGACGGAGACATCGGTCCGCGGGGTCGAGACGGACCACGGGACGGTGGCGGCCGAGGCGGTCGTCGTCGCGGCCGGCTGGCGGACGCCGCAGCTGCTGGCTCCGTACCTCCGGGTTCCCGTTCGGCCCTATCGGACGCAGTGTCTCGTGTTGCGGCCCGAGTCGTCGCTCGGCGCATCGTTTCCGATGGGGTGGATCCCGGGCGAACACGTCTACTTCCGCCGCGAGGAGAATGGGGACCTTCTCATCGGGGGCTGGTCGTTCGCCGAATCCGACCCCGCGGCCGCGAGCCGGGACGCGGACGAGGCCTTCCGAGACCACGTCGCCGCTCTCGTGCCCCGATTCCTCGGGACCGAGGGGGCGCTCCGCGTCGTGGACGGATGGGCCGGGATCGACGGTGCCACGCCGGACACGCGTCCGATCATCGACGCGCCGAGCGACGCCCCCGCCGGGCTCGTCGTCGCCACCGGGTTTCACGGCCGAGGCGTCATGACGGCCCCCGTCGCCGGCGCGCTCGTCCGTGCGCATGTAATGGGCGAAGACCCACCGATCCCAGCAGCGCCGTTCTGTCTCTCGCGGTTCGACATCTGCTCGACCGATTTCGAATTCCGCAGCATCAGCGCCGGTGGCGAGTGACCGGCGCTTCGTATTCGGCACGGTTCCAGTCAAGAGAAGGGTTTCCACAGCCCCGACCGACTCACGCGGAAAGCTTTCGAACCGCGGCGGGTACGTCCCTACGGTCGATCTTGCGGACCGACGGGGCGTCGATATCGGACCTCTCGCACTTTACCTTGACCCGATCAGGATTACGACGGCACCCTCGTTACGACTGATTTCGCCGGATACAGTGAGTTCGCGAACGCTAACCGTCGCCACGGCACAGGACGGTTCGACGGAGAGTCCGGCGTTGAACCCGCCGGTCGGCAACGCGGTTGCCATGTCCGTCACAGGCGTGTGATCGCGGTCACTGATCGAATCGGAGCGGAAGCTGAGTTGGCCGGCACAGTTAGCGAAACCCGAGATTCCGCTGCTGGCGACCACGGCGAAGACACGTCGCCTGTTCGTTGGGTTGGCTCCACGGACTGACTCAGATTTGGAGGGCTAAAATAATACAGAATCGATACAATATATACTCTGATGATACTTCGGTGAGCTGTATTGATTGATCCGAACAGGCGGTCTTCCTCAAACTCTCCGTACAAGATACAGCCTCTAAGTCTTACACTGGCTGACCTACCAACCCCCGAATATATACTGCCGTTTTTATCTTCTTCAGTGTGCGCTAGCTGGTCTCAAAATGCGTCGAGAAGGTAGTGGTATACGATGAACCGCAGTAACCCTCACTTGTTTAATATAGTACCGCGTCCTCGAGAACATGAGCGAGGACGGACCCACGACCGCGGCTATCTACGCCCGGGTCTCGACGTCGGACCAAGACGTGTCCCGGCAGCTCGACGAGGTGCGCGAACACCTGGAGCGTCTCGGTGTCGCAGACGTTGAGGAGTATCCAGAGGTCGTCTCCGGCGCCGCCGACACCGACACCCGCGAGGTGTATAACCAGCTCCTCGACGACGTCGAGACAGGGCAGTTCGATCTCGTGGTGGTTCACGAGATCAGCCGGCTCTCCCGCCTCGGCCCGACTGAGATTCACGAATTCATCCAGCACTGCTTGGAACACGACACCGGCGTCGAAGCCCTTGACGTCGGCCTGAAGATCCACGTTGACGACGGGGACCTCCAGCAGACGATATACAGCATGGTCGCTCGGTTGATGGGTGACCTCGCCCAGATAGAACACCAGCAAAAACTCCAGCGGATACGGTCTGGCGTCCGCGCTGCACAGTCTGCCGGAAAGTGGACTGGGAGACCGCCTGCGGGGTTCGCTGTCGAGGATGGCTACCTCCACGTTGATCCGTCCGAGTTCCTACACGTCCGCGAGGCTCTCGTTCGCGTCTACCACGCCGAGTCGTTTGCGGCTGTTTCCGACGACACCGGGATCGCCGAGTCGACGCTCCGGAGCCTCCACGAAAATCGGCGCAACCTCTACCTCGGCGGCGAGGCCGAAGACGAGCGCGTCGACAAAGCGCTCACCGAGATCCGTCCGCTGGAGGACGCCCGAACTGAGGGTCCTGAACTCGGAGAGTTGCGCGAGCGTGTTGAGCAGCTGGAGGAGGCCACAGATATTGACGCCCACTAACATACACCCTACCTCCTCAGCCTCGAATCGTTCGTACGTGTAAGATTGGCTCTAATGTGACGAAAGCCTGCCAAGTCTCTAGAGTATATAAATAGGTACTGGGGTGGTCAAAGAGCGACAATTCAACAGCATCTTCGAAATGAAGTCTTCTACGTCAAAATGAAGTCTCACCTATGACTAGCTACTGGTTGATATATTGGTGGCCTCACAAACTCGGGTTTAAGTTCATTCCACATTTGGGTTTTAAAATTGTTCGGGCTATTCCCGAGGAGTATATCGCTGATATGATGGTGAAAATTCGAGTATAACTAGGTCATAATTATAAACTAACGAATGGCAGTATTGCTTTGTTGTTCTCATTATAAGCGAGTGCTTCAACTTGACTCACACCATCGGGGGTGATCAAATCGATCACTCGTGGAGCATTTCCGGTGGCCCCCGCGCGGGCTCCGCCGAAGTTGAACTCACCGGCTGTCTCCCCTACGTTGCGGAACGTACCAAAGTTCTCAGAGCCAACCACTGGTATGACCTCTGTGTTGGTGAGATTAATATTCAGACTATCTTTCTCTACGACCAGCGTCACAGTATCGGCAGTAAGACTGACAGTCATCTCTGGGATGCCAAGACCCTCTCCATTGGCGTCGATGATGTCTCTCTTGAAATTCTCGTTTGTGCGCCCGAGACCGCTGGCAGCGATTCGGTAATGCCAGTCATTGGCGAACTCTACGTTCACAGCTAGGTCGCCGTTCTCAGTATTGCTCCCGTTAGAGATTGACGGGTCACGAACCCATACTGTGAAGAACTGTGGTGAGAAATATTCAGCATTGAATACTTTCTCCAAGTTCTCAACCTCAAACGTGAACTCATAACTACTCTCAGACTCAGTCAGCGTGAACTGGCGCAGGTCAAAGGCCCCATCATAAAATGCGTCATTGCTCGGGTAGGTGTATGAGCCAGGACCGTTATCATCACCTTTTGGATCATCGAACTCAGCAACAGTGACGCTGGGAGAATCAGCGGGTTGGATACGCATCGCAGTACCGCCGCTGGCACCCATCGAAATAGCGACTGTGCCGCTAGCTGACGCACGGTACTTGCTAATTTCGACCTTTGTTGGATCACTATCTACCCCAGTCCCAGAGGCGTCAGCATACTCCGTTACTGACCACCCATTGTCTCTCGCAGTGAGGAATTCATCCAACGGTACTGTTAATCCCCGGGCATTTCCGTCAGTCATCGCGCCGAGGAACCACTCCTCACCGTTGCGTCTGGCGACGATAATATACTCTCCAATGGCGGCGTCTACGACAATTGTCTCGTCCCAGCTTGTCGGAACCTGCTTAATAAAGTCGAACTCCGGTTCTGTGTCGTAATTTTCTTTTTCAGTGTGCGTGTTCTCAAAGTCAGTGTACGCCGCAGGGAACGGTGGATCGCTGTTCTGCTCGGTGACACCGATGGTATTGAGGTTTAGACCGCCGACCTCATTCGGGCCGAGTTCTATTGCTACTGTGTTGTCACCGGCCTCAAGATCGATCGAAACGGTATGGATATCCCAATCATCCCAGTAGTCTGTGAACGCCGGCGTGAGTTTCCGTTCGGAGCCGTTAACCAATAGTGTGAGTTCTGGGTTACCATTATTAGTGACCACGTTTCGGTTGTCTTCCTCGTCACTCGCATACCGGAGGTGGAGATCGTAAGTCCCTGATTCAGTAACATTTTTGATTGTGAATGTCGCTGTCGATTCACGATCGGGATCACCACGACTGGGATCAACGGGGACGTAATGAGCGCCGTAGGCGTTGCGCCACTGATCGGCGGTGAACATGTTATTCAGATCCCCAGCCTGCGCCTGAACAAACTCACCAATTTCAAACGTACTATCGATGTACGCTTCGATGCGGTCAGCAGCCATCTGGAGGCCAGCTAGGTACACCGGATACATCGCTAGTTGCTTAGCGCGAGTCGTCTGGATTTGGTCACCATCAGTATCGTTGAATGTGATGTCAAAGATACCTGGCTGGTAACTCGTTGGTCCTGCGAGCATCCGGGTGAATGGAAGAGTGACGTGGTGATCCCGTCCAACGTTTGTACCAAGTGCGCCAAACCCGTCGTACTCTTGTGCTTTCACCACTTCTCGGGCGGCAACATTTGGATATGTCCGAATCTCGCCGGTCGGTTTGATCCCTTCGTGGATTTCCAGCATCTGACGGTTCGCAGCGGCGGCTTGGATGACTGTCTGGTGGTGGTTCACCGCCCGCTGGGAATGGTGGGTGTGAGTCGCCTCTTGATCGTTCAACTCATCGTACAGCCCAGGGTCATTGACGTACCCATTTTTGATCGATCGAATTCCAACGTCTTCGTAATCTTCAAATATACTCTCGTTTTTAATTTCGTCCTCATAGTTACCGAGATTCCCGGAGGTTTCGTTATGTATAGTCATCTCTACCGGGGTTGAGAGGTTTGCTCCGAACTCGGTAACCTCGTTCACATCAAAGTCCGGATAGGAGTCGTCAATACCAATTTCGAGGGTAGTTCCATCAGCATCGGCACCGTAACTGCTCCAGCCTTCATTCCACCCCTCTGCCAGAACACTGTCGAGACCGTGTTCACTTGCGAACCGCATATATCGCTTCATGCGTTCGGTCCGCGCGCCATGGATGTACGCAGCAGGGTTCCCGGAGATCTCGCTGTCACTCTTGTACTCCCAGTTGGCGCTTCCAGCGATCATCGTCCACCAGATACCAACATATTTGCGACCGTTTTCGAGCCATGACGTGTCACCGCTCGGGAACACCGACTCGTCGAGTGGGTCCGCTAGCAACGGAATGAGTTGAGACCCCACAAGATCACCCGGTGTGTCTCCGATCTGTATCGTCCGCCAAGGGGTCATATGGGGGGCCGAAGCTTTCACAGATGACCCGTCTGGGAGTGGCGCGAGTTCAGCTGCAAATTCCGGACTGCCTGCGTTAGACTGAGATGCCAGCGACAGGGAAGCATAATTCTTGAGGTTTGATTCGTGAACGCTCAGATATGGCCCGTTACCGCCAGTGTCCATCGTCAGCGGCGTGTGTGCTCCGCGCCGCACGGAGTTTCCGTTTGGCCTGGTAGATCCTCCCCCTGAAGGAATATCGCTCAAAGTGCCCGTGGCATACTCCTGTTCAAACCGCGGATTAACCCACTCGTTTTCGATCCACCAAGCGTCGTAATCACCAGCGAAGTTAAACTCCGTGTTCTCAGAGTCAATACTGAACTCTCCAAATCCGTCATCCAACACTACACGGAAACCGAGCCCGCTGTTGAATACTCGCACCTCAAGGCTTGCTGCTCGGCCATCTTCTGTGGTCTCTTGGAGATTGAGGGTGAGGTAGCTGTACTCTTCTTCGACAGAGGCGAATTCACCCCATTCGGGGGTCCACTCCTCGGTCGTTGTTCCCCGCTCCCCTCCAGTCACCAGAATATTCGGTCCGCTCCCGCTAATGTCTGTCCCAAACGCCTCTTGTCCGGAAAAGTTGAATCCGATCGGCGACGACTCGACGTATGTTGTTCCCTCGTAAGTAACAGTATAATTTGGGACGCCCGACGAAACGTCGACCGTCATGTTGATAGATCCATCTGGAGATGAGACAGTCTGTGTAGCGAGGTCCTCTTGATCAACCGCGTTTGATGCGTTTGGTTTCTCAACAGCAGATCGAATAGTCACTGGGAGGGTCTGTTCGGTGGTAACGGCTTCTGTATCAATGTACACACCGATTGACTCACTCTCACCAACGCCCAAACCAAGAACTTCATCCTGTCCGTCACGAAGCCTCTGGTCCCGGTTATTTCCCGGATAAAAATAGATAGCATCCGTACTGAAGGGGACATTAGCGAAATCGAACGTCCCCCAGATGTAGATCGTCTGTGTCCCTTGGTTTGTAATCTGGAACACATCGTCAAATGTGTACACAGAGTCAGTCCCGACCCCTTGGCCACCAGCAGCTGTGTCACTGAAGTTGAGTCCAAGTTGGTTGGCACCTGTTACAGTCGCATATTCGCTGTTTGGTCCAGTAGAAGGCGTCAATGCGAGGTATCCACTGGTGTCTCCAGCAACCTCAACGCTGACATCTTGATTTGTGGTGACACTACTGAACGCGCCAGTCCCGACGGCACTAGCGCCGGCAGCACCGCCGAGCAACATGAGGAGTCTTCGTCGGTTCATCATAGCTGTCTTACCGAATGCCCAGTGACGGAATCGAACCGCCTCACCGTGGGTCACACCACGGGCAAACACCTGTGTGGGTAGTACGCCGATCTAGAAATATTATTAAATATATTGAACAATACTTGTAATTGGTTCTCTTTAGGATCTACTCACGGGGAAGTACTTGGTTATGAGACGGTTGAGGTTTGTCACGGGGACCTCGATACATTGAATGTACAGCTTGATGTGGGTCAAGGATCGCTTGATCCAGAATCAAGCACCTATTGAACTTGATTTCTAGCGTTATATTGACGTCAGAATTATTCTTGCTCTATAGAAAGGACTTGGTGGTCTCACTTCTCGTCTTCCTCTTCAGTCTCGCCTTCGTCTTCCTCTTCAGTCTCGTCTTGATTCGGCACACACATCACACTGAGGGTCCGATCAAACGCGACGCTGGTTTCTGACCCGCTTCCAGTTACCTCAAATTTGAGCTCAATATATTGCGTTGTAGAACAGTCCAGTGTAACAGTGACAGTACCAGCGCCCCCTCGGCCGAGTTGACTTGGAGCATCAGAGGTTTCGATCGTGGGCCCAGACGAACTTATACGCAAAACGTCGACCTCCAAGGTGTTGAGGTTGACACCAATCTGGTTGTGATACTCTACAACCGGTGTAGATTGTCCCGCAGTAATATTTTCACCTTCGTCGATGAGTTGCTCGTAGCTGAGATATGCGTTGTCATCCTCGGTTACGTTGATCCCAACTCCGCGGTCAGCATCCATTGTGGTGAACCCAGTGGTACCAAAAATAAATCCGATCGCTGCTGTCAATGCGAGGAGAACACTTAATAGACGGAGTTTACCCACACTAATCTGCGGCGTCCGACTAGGTGTTCTCATTCTCACTGATAGAGTTCAGGTGGTTTTTCCCTATTACCAAGACGACTACGGCGGCCGACGATGTGGTGAACAATTGCCGACATTCCGAAGGCGGTAGCTGTGAAAATGCCCACCCCGACTGGTTCAAGTGCCCCAACGATCGGTGCTTCAACTATGACTGCGAGTAGGAGTGAAGCTGCGACACCTGCGAGCCCAACATAATAAAGGCTCCACGGAATTTCCTTGTTGCTGACAGCCTCAACATATACGTCGAGGTCTTCCAGTTGAGGAGTAGGATGAACTACGTTTTCCTCTTTGTCGATAGTTATGATATTGTTCTCTTCTAGATTTGGCAGATGGGTGCGCTTGAGGGTACTGTACACGCTTCGGTGATCCTCGTACTCAAGATCGTCAGGTTCTTTACTACTCTCCCAAGCAGCGATGTTTATTGAAAGCTCAGAGATATCGACTGGTCCCTGCTTGCGTTTGAGCGCGTGGATTACAAATCGTCGTCGACGGTTCGATAGAACACCATAGATATCATCTTCAGACAATTCATCTCCGTTTGAGTCTGATTCGTTTGCCGGTGTCGTGATTGGTAGCATACAGTCGGCCCCCTTGACCGCCGACCAAGACTTCTATCTCTCAGCCGTCGGGTGTTAAGAAGTTCATACGGAAGCAGATAGTATAAGCCAATATCATATTTTATCTGTTGTGTGTTTAGTCTTACAGTATCTAGGTCTACCAACTGCTGTGAAGGGATCGATTGAAGACCACTGAATCCGCTCATGGGGTTTCAAGCCACTCTTGATGTACTAGTAATGATCTCCTGAAGTCTCTAACATCGATGGATACCCGCTTCAAGCACTGCTTGATACAAACAACAGGGCGTGCTTGAGCCGAATCGAGTTTGCCATTCAATTCATCAACTCCTCCAAGATGTAGCCTCGAGCGTTTCATAACGAAGTAGGTTCCTCTCTATGCCTCATTCGAGCGCTTCCGGCCTGAACAGTCAGGCTCGGGGGTGCCAGAACACAGGTGAAATCCAACATGCAACGGCGAAAGTTTGTCGTCGGACTGGGTGCATTGGCTTCTGGAAGCGCGGCTGCCGTCGGCACAGGCGCGTTCACGAGTGTCACAGCAGACAGGTCGGTTTCCGTTACTGTGGCTGGCGATGCGAATGCATATCTCGCACTGAGTTCGTCGAGTGGTTCGAACTCCAGCTACGTCGAAACTACGAGTGACGGCGAAGTTGAACTCAACCTTGACAGCTTGGACGAGAGCGACACTTCTAGTTCAGGCACAGGGGGTGTCAACCCGAACGCGACGACGGTGATTGACAGTGTCCTCACGATCGCGAACCAAGGCACGCAGAAGGTCGAAGCTGATCTTAATGCCCCGGCTCCTGATAGTGGCACCAATGATGTGACCGTTGGTCAGCCGTCCGACGCCTCCCCAAGCGATGGTGTGTACATCTACTACGATACTGATGAAGATACCAGCGATAGTGGAGATCCCAACCCTCAGAGATTCAACGACACAACCGTCGAACTAGACACCGGTGAGAGTATCGATGTGGATGTGACTGTCATTTCCGGGACAAGTGACTTTACTGGTACCCTCGAAATCGAAGCGGATGCTGACGACGCCGACGGCTCTGCGACCGACTCTACGACGTAATTAAATTCGACTTCCCCTATTCCACTTATGAAGCGAAGACATTTCATCGCTGGTCTGGCGTCGACTACGCTTGGGGGAGCTACGGCAGTCGGAACAGGTGCATTCAACACTGTTGAGGCGAACCGCACTGTGAACGTAACTGTCGCAGACGAGTCACAAGCCTATCTCGCCCTCAACAAGGGCTCCGATCAATCCACATTCGCGCGGACGGGTGCGGCAGGCGGGAACGGTGAGATCTCGCTTGATTTCAACGGCTCAAGCGGTGCTAGTGGTATTGGTGTCGGGACTGATTCGACATACTCGTTCGATGGAGTAATTCAGGTTACGAACCAAGGCACTCAGTCAGTCTATTTGAAGGCACCCGTCAGTGATGCGAGCAGCGACGACAGTGCGACGGGCGAGATAACCGATGCGTACTTTTATGTCGCGAGTGTGGAAGGTAGGCCAATCGACGGTGATGAAACCGGGTTCGATGGAACGACTGAAGGTGAGGCTTGGCTGAAACTCCCCACCGGTACGTCAGCGCAGTTAGGATTCTTCATCGACTCGACTGGTGCATCACAAACGACGCAGGCTGAAAAAGAAGAGCTGTCGGCCACGTTCACCGCTCAAGTCACCCAACCAGGTGGCACTCTCGTCAATAGTTCCGGTAGTACGATCTGACTCCGAGCCAACACGCTGTAGACCACGACCCACGCTGGCACACGTTGTCTCGATGATATCGGGACACGTGGCACGGCATCGCCGTGTAACGGCGGTTCGATTCCGCCGGTGGGAATTTCCCCTCAAGGGGAGGTCAATATGAACCGACGCAAATATCTCGCAGCGCTGGGCGTGTTGGGAAGTGGAACTGCTGCGGCAATGGGGACTGGCGCATTCACTAGTACGAGCGCAAGCCGTGATGTAAGTGTCTCCGTCGCAGACGACACGAACGGGTACCTCGGGTTCGGTACTTCTGGAAGTGCGAACGGAGTGTTTGCATCCGTGAGCGGCGACGAAATCGCGCTGGACTTCGATACGTCCGACGGCGGCGGTTCGGGCGTCGGTCTTAATTCGACCTACAACTTTGACGACGTATTCACGATCGAGAATCAGGGCACGCAGACGATCTACGTGTGGGCCAACTTTAGCGGTGAAGACCTCGATGACGACGATATCTGGTTCTATCCAGATAGTGACTCAGGCCGCAGATTGAATGACGGGTCTAACAGTGTTGTGACACTCACTACCGGCCAGCAGGTCAACGTTGGCGTCCACATCGACACGAGTGTTCTCAGTTCAACGGACAATCAAGCACTCACTGCCTCGCTAACTGCAGACGTCGATGTGCCGGGTGGCTTAGAAGGCTCACAACCAAGTGATCCAGTTGGTGAGGACGCTGCCGTCGTCAGTAAAGATCCAGACGCTGGGGAATTTAGTTCGATTCAGGACGCAATTGATGCCGTTGATGGGACAACGGTCTTGGTTGAGTCCGGTAGGTACGAGGAGAGCGTAGCGATTGATGTTGATGGCCTGACTCTCAAAGGCGTAGAGGGTGCGAACCCGACGGTAACACAAAGTTCTGGTAGTGTCGTCGGTATCAACGCAGATAGTGTAACAATTGACGGCCTCACCGTTGAAGCCGGCAACGGCACAACTGCCGTGAATCTAAACGGTGTCAGCGACAGTGCGGCGGTGACGCTGACGGACAACACAATTGACCTGACTGTAGGGAATGACAACTCTGTCGGAATCGTGGCTGGAAGCGGGTCTGGTATCAGCGAGACGATTGAAGATAACACCTTCCAAGCTGACGCTGACAACTTCCTTGGGGATGGCACGACTCCGTCCTTTGTGGACGACGGGAACGACCGGGTTGACTTCGGGACTATCCTGTCAGAAAACACGTTTGAGCCGGGAGTTGTTGAGTATGAATTTGGTGCGCTAGCCGCGGCGGTACCCGTAGACTCTAATGATGAGTTCTTACAGGCACTTGCCGATGACCGGGATGCGGGTGACGGGACATTTGGTGGACCGTTTGCCCTATCGAAGAGTTACACTGACGGGTTAGATAACCAGAGCATTGCCGGGCAGCGTGACGCGCCTAGGGGTACTGTCCGCGTGGACATCGACCCGGCAGACATCAACACGGACAACTCATACAGCACCCCAGACGGTGATGCCATATCTGGTGTCTTCATCACTGGGTTTGACCAAGCAGCGTTCCAGAACGTCATTATCAGTGGTGGGCAAGTGTTTATTTTCGTCCCTGACCGGCTCAGCGGAGAACAAGTGACCATTGCTGTGGGTAACTTTGACCAGACCAGTAACCCCAGCGGCTGGGATGGTTTGTCCGGTGACGACATCGTTATTCAGAACGTAACGATTCAATAATAAGGGCGCTACCTACACTACCGTCGCACCGCTCACTAACTGACCGCGCTTTTCTATTTTTTCACGACTCGACAGGCGACAGCACGGAGCTATTCGAGGACGGTAATCCCAACCTCGTCGTATATCTCTTTTAGACATTCCGGAGAGTAATCAAGATAATGTTTCTCCAATACGTTTGATTTGATTCTCCCATAAAACGCGTCGATATACTTCGTATCAACCCCACACCGACTCATCTCCGTGGCAAACTACCGGCGCAGTTTCTGAATCGTGACCTTCACGCCGACCTCTTCGGACACGCGGCGGAACTTCCAATTCAGCGGTTGCTTCGTCGTCTGGAACACGCGGTCATCGTCGGGGTCACGCTCGGGTTTGAACGCCTCGAACGCCTCAGCCGCTTCGTCGTTATAGAAGGTGAGCCACGTTTCCTTGATACTCGACTCCTTGTCAGGGACAAGCAGCTTGTCCTCGTCGATATCGTCTATCGTCAGTTGACACAGTTTGCTGGACCGGAGGCCCGAAGTCGCCGCAAACAGAAACACCGCTTTGTACTTCGGGTTCTCTAACGCGCTGTAAAATGTCTGGAGGTTCTCCTTCGAGAGGACGTCCGTGGGTTTCGCGGACTTACTTGGCATCTCGAAGGCGTCCATCACCTCCCGATCGAGGAAATCTCTGAAGAATATACAGAGTGCGCCGATGATTCTCATCTGGATCGAGTCGCTCACGTCACCCAGAAGTCGAGGTAACCCGCGATGTTGTCCTGGGTGGTGGGTGACGGTGGTGTGTCGGCGTGCTCAAGAAGTGGTGCGATGTATCGGGTGTGGGGGTCAGTCGTGTTTTCACTACCGTTAAGAATGCTCATAGCGACTCGCAGCAATTAGCGAGCACATCATCAACCGACGCATCAGCACTAAATGATGTCTGTGCCGCTACCTGATTCAAGCCCACCTCGATACGGTCATGTGCGGCGATTTCTTATATACCAACGACAAGTAACATGAGACGATGAGATGGCTGCGTAGGTCGACCACCCTACTCATCACGGTCTCGTTAGGAGCAGTCGTCCTGCTCGTTGTCTCCAGCGGCGCAGTTGTTCTCGATCAACCGAGCGATCCACTCAACGATGAGGTCGCACTCCAGCCTGGCGACAACCCATACGCGTATCTTAATGAGAACGACGAACTCGCAGTTGATGTCACTGAGAACAATCCGAACCTCGATACTGAGGGCGTAAACCCAGACGGATTCACGGCTCAGGAGCCACTCTTCTACATTACCTACGACGGAAACGAGTCCGCAGAAGCATGGATCGACCACGAGGGGACAGGCGTCACGTTTGTCGTTGACGGTGAACCGATCGAGAGCGGGTCGAACGCTGTACGGCTGACTTCGGAAAACGACGCGGTTCCGGTCGGCGTCGAAGTTGACACTCGTGTGGCCGAAGTCGCCCCCGGTGATCGACTTATCGATGAAATTTCGGTCCACGCTCGTCCTGCAAATTCAGAGGCGATTGAGGACACAGATAACGATGACAATAGTGATGATGACGATCCGGGCACAGTTACGACGGTAGGGTCACCCGACTCAACCGCCCGGAATGTCGAAATTCTCTCGCTCGCTGCTGAAGTAGAGACAGAAGTCGATCTCCGACAGCTCCACGTCGGCGACCCAGCGGTCCGACTCACTAACCTGACGTTCGTCAGTACGGACTCCGGTGACATCGAGTTCGAAGTAAGGGGTACCACCGACCCACCGCCAGAAACTTCCTCCGTGCCGCTTGGTGTGGACCCGCTCGGCTACTACACAGTTGAGTTTACGACACCTGACCAACCAATCAGCGAGGCGACTACTGAGCTCGTTGTGGATCGCGATTATCTCGCGGAAACGGACGTTGACCCCGAACAACTCGCCGTCTACCGTGAGACGGAGGCAGGCTGGAAGCAGACAAAGACGACCGCAATCAGCACGAACGATGAGACAGTCCGACTCCGAGTTGCCTCCACGGGGTTCTCTGCGTTCGCGGTCGCAGCCGAGCGCCCAGCATTAGTCCCCGTTGAGGCGGCTCTCTCGACCGATCAAGTCGCGGCTGGGGAGACGTTGACCGTTACTGTTAATCTCGATAACAACGGGCGGGCCCCCGCGAATGGCTTGAAGGTTCAAATTGTAACCGCTGATGAAAGGGAGTTGGTGAGTGACGAGGTAGCCACAGTCAACGCTGAGGTTGGCGAGACGACAACCGAATCAATCGTTGTCCGCCTCAACTCTTCTGGGGAGTATAACCTCGTCTTGACAGGCCCAGCTCTCGCAACTGGATCGGGGAGTTCCGGAATGGGTACCGATCAATTAATCACGCAGTCTGTTACCGTGACCGAACAACTTGATAACGAAACCGGTACCGAGGCCGAAGGTGCCTCCAGTATCAACACTCCAAATGAGGACTCCGCCGATACGAGTGTCTCAGGCGAGACAGAAGCAAGAAACGACAGGGAAGAAGTAGTAACGGAACCTTCTGGCATCGATCTTACCGATATTGGAGGGATTGCGTTGCTCATCGGAATTGTCCTCACAACTCTGTTGCTGTTCCGACGCGTACCGCGGTGATTACGGTCTAAAAGTCGGAGAGATAGCGCTTAATTCCCGGTTTCGTCAGAAACTCCGACGATCGTGTGACCGTACTCTCGTACACCTCAACAACCGTTTCGTCGTCACTCAGTAGTAGTTGTCTTGAGTTCGCGAACAAGAAATTGAATCCGCTCGTCGAGATCTTCTACCGCCTACCTCGAAGGTTGTCTAGGTCGTGAGTTCTCTCCGACGGCATTAACAGCTTCATCGAAAGCTTCTCTCTTCCCTGCGAAAAAGAACTCCACATGAACCAGATACCGACACAGAGTTCTATAAGAAAACTGTTGATCTTCGACTTGCCGTGTTGAAGGAAGAGCACAACTAACCGTAGTGGATTGATTGGGGGTAGACAAAGTAGAACAATTGGTGTTTCTATGAGGGTGTCATAGAACAGTTCGCATACCTGCTGTATGGCGATTTCTATCAAGAGTAGTTTTCATTTTTGACACTATTGTTCGAACTCAACTGGGCAAGCGTTGTCTCACGATGCCCGTGACAACCATTCTATGACACCTCTGGCGTACAGGAAACGGGGGTTTTCTGAACAGTAAAATCAAATCTACAAGGCTCTTCCCGAACTCAGTGAAACACTACTATCCGCAAATTGATAGAACATTCCGTGATGAATACAGGGCGCGCATCCTGTGACGGATGTCACACCGCAGCCCGCACAATAGAGGGGACTGACAGGAAGTAGTCACGACGGTACGAATAGCCCAAACGGACGAAAAAACCGGGCCAGAGCGCGCCGGGTGTTGTCTCTGATGAACGCCCACGTCCCGATTTTCGACTCGTCAAGGTGCCACTGACCGCCGTCCTTGTAGGCGGTGTCCGCCTGCTCGTGGTAGTTCAGTGCCTCATGGACACGTGACTCGGTCATGTCACAGGCGTCAGCGAGTTCCGGGACCGTCTTCGGGCCGTCCTTCAGTTCCTCGGCGACGAGATGGCCGACCTGCATCGACAGAAACAGTTCACTGGAGTCGGCGTCAGCCATCTCGTCGTCACCTGATCGGATGCCTTCCCGGAGGCTATAGAGTGCGTCTAGCATCAGCCAGCCACCGCCGCCGACTCCGACCGCGGCGACGGTGGTGTCTCCCTGCGCCCAATAGGCGACCCCACCGGCAGTTACGATAATGAGGCCGAGCGCGAGTCGGAAGTGGCGTTCATCCAGTCCAGGTAACGGGCTCGCGAGTTCGGCAGACTCACCCACGAGTACGATAGCCGCGACGATGATGGTTTGTGACCAAGTGAAGCCGAACGCGATACCGAACAGTGCGATCAGCCCCACCGCGTAGGCGGCACGACGGACGAGGCTGGTGCCGAGGAGGGGGCCGGTCGAGGACATTACGTGTCAGGAAAGAGCCCAATCGTTAAAACAGTCAGCCCACGGTACCATGGTCGGAAACACTAATGCGGATGTGTCGTTGCTGACTACAGCCTCTCTATTCAGCAGTCAGTAGCAGCCTATATCATATATCGAATAGTTGTTTCGCTAGGTTGGGCAAGAGCCATCTACAAATTGGCCTACGATTAGGCCTATAGATCAGTAGAGAGAACGCGACTGAATCGTCGGCTCAAAAACCGGATCCGCACCCGGGTCGGACTCGACGCTGCCCGTGACGTACGAAATCTTCTTGCGTTCTCGCTCGGCAGCTGCCGGACTCATTTCCCCGAGATAGTGGTTCCGGAACGTCTCCCAGTCCTCCCACCCGCCGAAGCTCATTACCACGGCAGGAAGTACGCCGCAGTCCCACAAGAGATGCCCGCCCCACGTCCGCCGGAGGTCGTGGACGTCGAGGTAGGTCCATCCCTCGTCACCGGTTGCCGCGTAGCGTCGCTCGCCAGCTCGCTTCACCCAGCGATAGATCGAGTTCGGCTCGACGCCGACAACCGGCTCGTCGGGATCACGCTCGTACGAGAGCGTTCGAACGGAACTGGCGAGTTCTTTCGGGATCGGAGTCTCCCGATATTTCCCGCGCTTCGCGTAGTCGTTCCACACGCGAAGGAAGCCGTCGGGAGCGTGGGTGAAGTCGTTGCTGGTGACGCTGGCGATCTCTTCGCGGCGGAGGCCCGCCTGAACACCGAGCCGAAATGCGATCTCCTGCTCGGGAGACTTCGCCTCGTCGATGAGCGCTGCGACCTCGTCGTTCTCGTCGCTCTGGCTGAGCCAGACCCGCTTCCCGTCTCGTTTGGGGTAGTCGTCAAGTCGCACAGTAGGCTTAACGAGGTGGCGCTACTAAAAATCGTGTGGAATAGGTATCTGAGGGGTCTCTTTGAGAGTCAGCTCGGGCCTATCAGTAGCCGAATACCGGATTCTAACACATCCAGAGACGGTTGTGTTGAAATCCGTAGTTGCTGATAGTTCGTCGAGGTCGTACAGAATACAGAGCGCTTATTCCGTACGCTGCGCTCAGAAGTTGAAGTCGCACTTCTCAGTCATGGGTCGAGCATTGTCTAAACACTCACACGAACTCTCCCTGTTCAGACATCTCGAACTCAAACCGTGCTCCACCATCGGTTCCATCGGCTACAGATAGCTCCCAGCCGTGGGCTTCCACGATTCGTTTTACGATAGTCAACCCGAAACCAGTGCCACCCTGTGCCGACGAATGTCCCGGTTCAAACACCTCGTCACGCTTTTCGACTGGAATTCCTGGTCCATTGTCTTCGACGTAGATCCCCAGTTCGTTGTGACAGCCGACACGAACGGTCACGTCAGATCCACCATGTTCAACAGCGTTTCGGAACAGGTTCTCGAACACGTGGCGTAACCGGTCAGGGTCTGCTTGAAGGGTCATTTCGTCGACTATTTCGATGGCTGCCTCGCCTGTGTCTACTGTTGCCCAGCATTTCCCGACGAGGTTAGTCAAACTGACCGACTCTGTTTCGCTTATTGTGTCGCCTTGGCGAGCAAGCGTCAACGTATCCTCGACGATCGCCTCCATCCGGTCAAGCGCCTGTAGTAGTGGATCAAGATGCTCGCTTTCTCCCTGCTCAGCAAGGAGTGCAGCGCGACCCTGTGCGACGTTGAGCGGACTGCGCAAATCGTGGGAGATAACACTCGCAAACTCTCCAAGCCGCTCGTTCTGCTGACGTAGTTGTCGCTCACGTTCGACGCGTTCAGTCACGTTCCGAGTGACCCCAACGAGACGTGTTATCTCACCATCGGAGACTACCGGCGCAAGTTTTGTCTGCCAGAAGCGTGCTCCTTCGCTGACCAGGAGTTCCTCCTGATACGAGATCGGTTCGCCAGCCTTGACACAGCGGTGATAGTTCGCGGCTAACTCAGCGCCCTGTTCTTCACCGAACACGGCTTGTGGTGTCTGGCCCTGTACTTCCTCGGTAGTAATCCCAGTCTGGCGCTCATAGGAGGGACTGAGGCGCTCAAACTCGAATTGGACACCATCCCCATCTTCCTCAACATTCATCAGAAAGATGGCGTCCTCCACGCTGTTCAAAACGGCTTCGTACTCTTCGGCAAGCTCTCGCGCTTCGCGTTCGTACTCTTTTCGCTCAGTAATGTCTCGACTGCTAAGCAGAATCCCATCGATGATGTCGTCGTCAACTCGATTCCGCATTGTGGCCTCAATCCAGCGCCACGAGCCGTTGGCGTGGCGGAATCGGACTTCAACAGTCTCGGATCCGGAAGGGTTTGAGAGAACGCTTTCCAGCGCGTCGGCGTTTCGCTCCCGGTCCTCGGGATGGACGAACTCGAATCCCTCGTGGCCAACCAATTCGCCGGGGTCGTAGCCGAGAATCCGTGTGATGGCCGGACTAACGTAGGTTATCGTCCCGTCAGTATCGACGACTGTCGCGAGATCATTTACCTCCTCAACGAGCGTCCGATACCACTCAGGCTTGTGGTTATTACTCTCTTGGTGGGTTGTATCGTCATCCATCGATTATAATGGGTCCAGTACACGTGTAAGCATATTAAAATCGTACGCAACCTCCGGCGGAAGCACTACTCCTTGTTGTATATATGGGGGTGGTGGCCAAGATCTTGCTGAGTATACTCCTATACCTCTCACGCAAATCCTATCGACTGTTAAAGATTTCAACAGGGAACTAGAGACAAAGAATCAAATAGTCAATCAGAGTAGAATTTGCTATCATGCTCCCAGACGACCTCCCAGTTGATCGCCAGAAATTGCTGACGTGGGAAACAGACTGCTGGCAGTGTGGCGAGCAAACGCCTGTGGTCTGGCCACGAGGAGACCATCTTGATACACCCCTCGGAGATGTATTAGCGAATTACGAAACTCCTGTTGAACGGGTCTACAGCAATACTCTCGGCAAAAAAGTCTGGGGAAACGTCTGTCAGAACTGTGATTCATACCAAGGAAATCATTTTATCCAGCAAGAGGCACTGGAGATTGACCCGCCACTGGTAGACTGTCCACATTGTGGGGATGAACACGAATGGAGTCCGGACCAAGGGATGGGTGGGGCATTTGGACAGGGATGGGTCTCATGTCCAGAATATGGTGAAATACCGGTTGGTGACCCACGGGGAGAGTGATGAATCCTTTCGCTCCATACAGGGCCAGATCAGTAGTATTTCAAAACTCGAATGCGAAAATTGCGACATGTACGATCTCACTGGCTTTCAGCGCGATCTGCTGTACGTAGTTGCCGGACTTGATGACCCCCACGGACTCGCGATCAAAGACGAGCTCGAGGACTACTATGAAAAAGAAATCCATCATGGTCGGCTCTATCCCAACCTCGACACGCTCGTTGAGAAGGGACTCATCGAAAAAAGTCAGCGGGACCGACGGACCAACGAGTACAGCACTACTCGCCGGGGTACTAGAGAGATCGAAGCTCGGACTGAATGGGAAGCCGGGTATATTGACCACAAGAGATGACTGAACTACGATAGTTGAGGGCAGTTCACAGCCAGCAGTTCACTGTTCATTGTGAGTATCTATATACGCCAGCTTGTACCTTCGTCAGTTTCTCTTTGTCAACTAATTGTGAAAGTGCTCGACTGACACTCGATTTCGGTCGGTCCGTTTCTGTTGCAATCTCAGACGTTGTGTGTGTACTCTCTTCACTTCGACGAAAGAACTCAAGTATATCAATTTCGACCCGACTTGCGACGCTCTGGAGCAAATCGTATTCAAAAGCGATCTTGGCGAGAGCATTAAGATCAATATGTGCTTCACTGATCTCGCCACTACTGGTGGATACAGTATTTATTCTAAAAACTCCCACAGATTCTAGCCAATTTCTTTCTTCTTCAGTGAACGATCCAGTACTGATTGTTATCTCTGTCTCATCTGATGTCTGGTATTCATCTGGACTGCTCATCACATCAAATTATAAAACCCACTTAGGAAAGAGATTAACGGTAATGTTAATCTATATTTCCATCCTGGGCAAAGGTTTGTCCACTATGTTAGCAACGCTTATTACTCAGACTAAGGTATGTATATGCGAGGATGCGGGAGAGGCGGTTAGCGTAACGCGCCGCCTCCCCCGGTTAGGATAGTGAGGTAGTGGCTCACGGTCCGACGACATCCGGTCTTCATATCTACAATTCCTCGAGTAGATAGGATCGAACAGCGGTGTCGTCGATCTGGCTTACGTGATCGCGGTACGGATCCCGATTTGTTGGCGACGGATTCATCGGAATTCCTTTTCCCAAAATCCAAGCGAGTACTCGGGAGCGGATGCCCTCTTCGCGAATCGGACGAATCGAGTCAAGTTGGTAGGGAACCTCCGCCTGAGGAGCAGGATCTACCCATGATGGGTCGAAATCGAGAACCTGGGGTGGGAGTTCAGGTCGACTATTCTCCAACAGATGGGTAATATGACCAGCAATGTAATCTGCCGTATTCGTCACGGGATATGTCCGATCAGCCCCCTCCATGAACGTTAACAAAACAGGACAGATAGACTGCTGAAAACTAGTGTCGAATGCTGAAGGCATCTGTCGCTTTAGCTGGTGAAAATAATTGCTGTGGGCATCTTCACGACCATCATGAAGGAACGCCGTTTTGCCACATCCATGGGCAAGGTCTCCCACTTGGAGTGGGTTCGTGATTGATTTTTTTGCAGCTGTAACTGCGCATGTCGCGAGTCCAGTAGCCTTGTCGGACCCCTCCCAGAGGATGGCACTCCAAGAGACCGGTAGCGATCGAAGATCCTCAATAAGTCCTTGGACTCGTCTAGCACGCTCCTCTACAGAGACATCTCCGTAACGGAGTAGTGACGATGATTTGTGCTTGAACGGTTGGAGGTCATTTTCAATAAGTGCGCGGAGAAGAGAGATATCGTCCTCTCGAGCAGTACGAACGGCGACTACAATGGTATATCGCGTGCCTTCTACCGTCGTGGTCGATTCATCAAGACCGATCAAATTCGGAGCGCGCTGCTTCTCACCGTCGCGGACCAGCCTGATGTCACGCAGCGGCACACTCATCTGTATATTTCTTGGGAGGCGGTGTCTTGTACGTTCGGATGTTCGAACTTGGCATGCTCTGTTGAATTCGCAGACGGTGTCGGGATCAGGCTACTCTGTGTTCGGTTCGCGCTGTCAAGAAAATTCTGTAAAGACATCTTGGCAGAAGAGAATCACTGGAGCGATCGATCCAACACATCGACGAAGCAGTCTTGATTGTCTCGATCCACCCCTACTCACTTCCCGGTTTGCCGACGTACTCTGATTTCATCGTCCCATTTTACGATAGTAGCGGTAGAGATACGTTCCGTGTATATTTTGGGGGTCTCCGCTGGCACACTTACAGCTGTCGTCGCCACAGGCGACCTTCTCTTTGACGACGGTTCCGTTGCCCTCACTATCGGGCTTGTCGATGGGGTCGGCTGTCTCGGGAAGTACATCGGTGTCGATTGCTTGGTCGCGATACTCGGTGAGCGCCTCAACGTAGCTGTGTATCTCTTGGAGTGTCTCCGTATCCTGTTTCGAGAGGCCCTCTGCGAGATATCTCGGGAGCGAGGTGGGTGGTGACAGTTGCCCTACACCTTATGTAACAATTAGAGCCACATTAGCGCTCGATTGATACATAAGGAATTGAACGTGCTTCACCAACTGTGAGCACTTCAGCGATTACTCAAAACTGTATGTCGCAAGCTCGTGAGAACCACACTGTGGACATTCATCGACATCCTGCTCCACGCTGTATCCACAGTGACGGCATTCGTGGTGCGTTGTTGATGACGGCCTATCCCTGACGATCTGCTGAATGAACTGTTTACTGAGCATTAGTGGGGTCGACGATCTCGCCACAGCCGGGGCATTCAGCCCATATGCCTGGGGTACCGGTGGCTGTTTCATAGTGGATTATCGCATGTCGTCCAGTGACTGTCTCGCCGCAGTACGAGCCGGCGCCACGGAATAGACTCCGATAGTGTGTGGGCGTCTGACGTAGACTTATTACGGCCGCGTTTCGATCGTTTCACAGAATGCCACAAACGACTGAAACGGGCGAAACGATCGAAACGTCACCGGCGATCGTGGCGATGCTCAATCAAAAGGGTGGGGTGGGGAAGACGACCCTCACCATCCACGTCGCCGGCGCGCTCGCCGATCGCGGGCTTGATGTCCTCGTGGTCGACCTCGCGCCGGAGGGGGCGCTCACGTCGATCCTCGGCTACGACGAAGCCTACAGCGACCTCGACCGTGAGGTGTCGCTCCACGAGCTCCTCTTGGACCCGAGCCGCGCCGCCGACGTCGAGGACCTCGTGCTTGTGGGCGAGGAATTCGACCTGCTCCCGTCGAACGAGCGCATGGTCGACCGAACCGGTGGGGAGTTGAATGGCGAACCACGGGCCCGAGAGCGACTGAAGATGACCCTCGACGAGCTCGGCGCAGGCTACGACGCCGTTCTCGTGGATAACATGCCGAGTATTAATGTTCTCACGGACAACGCCCTGGTGGCGAGCGACGGCGTCCTTATCCCAGCGTATGCCGAGGCGCTCTCTGTACAGGGACTCGACCGCCTCCAAAAGCAAATCGACAGCGTCCGGGAGTACTTCGGCGCAGTCAGGATCCTCGGGATCGTCGCGAACCGCGTCGAACATAACAAGCAGGCCGACGCGATGCTCGAGCAGCTCCACGGCGAGTTCGAAGACGGACTCGGCATCCCGGTGTTCGACGTGTACAAGCGAGTCGATCTCCAGCGAGCGATCGCCGCACAGGAGCGCTCTATCTTCGCCGCCGAGGAGCTCGACAGCGACATGGCCCAGGTGATCGCCGAGATTGCGGCGCTCGTCGACGACGAACTCGTGGGGCAGGCTAATGACTGACGACGAGGACGACGCCAGCGAGGAGCTGGGGAAGACCGGCGAGAAGATGGGCGGCATCGCCGACCGTTTCGGCTCATCGACCGACACGACTAACACGAGCGAAACGTCCGAAATGTCTGAAACGGCCGACACGACTAGAACGCCTGAAACGCCTGAAACGATCGATACGGACGACGACGACTCCGCGGCGTCTCCCGATATGACTGAAACGAGGGACACAACGACAACGACTGAAACGGGTGAAACGATCAAAACGTCCGAAACGGGCGACACGACTGACACGCTCGCCCCCAGCGACGAGGGGTTCGTGCTGCGGGAGGACTGGAACGGGCGGACGATCTACCTCTCGGACGACGACGTCGACGAGCTCGACATCCGCTACTCTGAGGTCAACGTCGAGTGGCAGCGTGAACACGGCGAGCAGCTACCGAAGAACGAGCGGTTCTATCCAGCAGTGATCCGGGCGGGGCTCTCCGGGACGTCGATTGAAGAAGAGCTCGGCCTTGAGGACTAGCTGTTACAATCTAGAAACCGAGCTGGTCTGCCATCCATTTTTTCCAGCCTTCCCGAGCATCGACTCCCAAATAGCGAACATCGTCGTGTCGTTGACGTACGTCGAACTCATTTTCTGGTATCTCTTCGAATTTTCCTCGTCTTCGCCTGTCCACGGACCTTCCTCGAAGAACTCCTTGATGTCGTCGAAGTCAGTATGCCGGCACGTGAATCGATTCGGGGCTTGACACCGAGGCGATTTACGGATTATTGGTTATAGGGGAGAGGAGGAGAGCGTGTGCCTCTGATTCCTCCATCAAAAACTGAGTTAACAGTGATATTAAATATGGCGTGGAAATGCGCCGCTCGCGACAACTCGACGATTTCGAATCAATACGATACGCTCACAACGAGTAGAACGAACGAGGTCCATGGTCGTCCTGCCACGCAAACGCGTAGAGACGGCGGGTTTCGACACGCCGGAGCCGGCGGCCGTCGGCACTTTCGCCCGTTGTGAGTGTCCACGTCGTGCCATCACCGCTGACCGAGCCGCTCTCAAGTCGAAGTTCGAATTCCGGCTGCTCGAAGGCGTGAAGACCGTCATCGGTCGCAAGAACAACAACAGCAGTTTCACCCACCGTTGTCTCCACGACGCCGCCGGCCGCCTCAACGATGGGCTGCGGGAAGCCGAGCGCGCCCCCGTCGGCCGGCGTCACGCCGAGGACGATCGTTTTCGGATCGAGATCGTCCCGGTTCCACTCGCGCTCCGGACCCTCGCTGCGCATCCCGCGGAGCCCGAATGCCTCGCGCTCTTCATACGCTTCGTACCCGGAGGGATCGTAACCGCTTGCCGCGGCCGATCCCTCAGATTCTGGTTGGAGTACGACCCCGTCGGGATGCGCCTCGCGGAAGGCCGCGTACGTTGTCATCGGCCCGGGCCGAACCCGGAGCCGCTCGCCGGCGAGTTCGCCTGCGATACACTCGCCGGTGGACTGCTTCCACTCGGAGTCGGTCTCGCGGTCGTACAACACAAGGTCGTCGTCGGCCAGTTTCCCCGAGACGCCGAAGGTGAGCCGGCGGCCGTCGACGGTCGCGTCGTAGACGACCCCGCTGCCGCAGATCGGACACCACGTGACGGCGATCGAAGCCACGTCGCCGTCGGCAACCGGGACCGTGTCGTTGACGACCTCGTGGTAATTGAGGATCCGGATCGGGTAGGCGCGCGCTGGCGACGCCCCGTTGCCGGGCTCTACAATCAGTACTTCGTCGTCGGGATCGCCGACGTACTCCTCGCCGAACGTCGGGTCGTCGATGCTCGGAATCGCATCCTTCGGGAGGACTGAAATCACGTTCATCGCCGACTCGCTCGAGTCCGTCACTGGTCCTCCGGAGCGGTGAGGTGTTCTCGGCCCCAGTCACGCATGGCGATGATCACGGGTTCTAGCGACCGCCCCCGGTCGGTCAGCGAGTACTCCACGCGGAACGGCTTCTCGCTGACGACGGTCCGGTCGATGAACCCATTCTCTTCGAGGTCTTCGAGGACGTCCGACTGAACCTTCCCTGAGATCCCGTCTACCTCTTCTTTGAGCGCGTTGAATCCCAGCGGCCCGTTCTCCAAGAGTCGGTGAATAACGACCGGATGCCACTTTTTACCGATCAGCGTCGCGGTCGTCGTGATCGGACACCAGTCGCTGCCCGCACACCACACTTCCAGGGGCTCGGAATCGGTACTCATACCGGATCCAGGGTCGCCACGAAAATAAAGGTACGTTTGGTAACCAGATGAGGAAACGAAACCGAAGATACCAACCGGTTACCCGGTTACCCGTCTGTTCGCGCGAGCTTTTCCATTACCCATCCATACTAAGTTACTGTAGGTAACCATGAGCGAACTCGAAATTGATGCCGACAGCACGGCCGTACTTATCACCGACCCGCAGATAGACTTCCTGAAGCCAGAAAGCGTGGTCTGGGACAAAGTGGGCGAGACCGTCGAGGAGAACGCCGTCGTCGACAAGCTCCGCCGGCTTCGCGACGCCGCTCGTGAAGGCGACGTGCCCGTCTTCTACTCCCCGCACGAGTACGAGGACGCCGAGTACGAGAGCTGGGAACACCTGAACACCATCGATCAGATCATGTTCGACACGCGGATGTTTGACATTGCGGGCGACGGCGCCGACTTCGTCCCGGATCTCGAACCGGACGACAATACCTTCGTCCTCTCGCCACACAAGCAGCTGTCCGGGTTCTGGAGCAACGACGCGCAGATCCAGCTCCGGCAGCGCGGTATCGACACGATCGTGCTCGCAGGGATGAGTGCGAATCTCTGCGTGGAGTCACACCTGCGCGACGCCGTCGAGAACGGGTTCGAAGTGCTGACCGTGACCGACGCCACGGCAGCCGCCGGCGAGGAGGCGCTTCAGGCGGCGCTCACGAACTACGGGTTCATCGCCCACGAGACCGCCGAGACCGACGACGTCGTCGAGCGGCTGGCAGCGGCAGAGTAGGGGCAGCGCTGTAAGAGAACTCGGCTACGCGGTCTTTTCACACGCGAATCGTCTGTGGTTAATAGACATCTGATCGAATCAACTCCTGACGAGGTAGCGCGGTCGAGTCACACAACCAGTACAACTCTTTACAAACGGACAGTAATCGAACGTATGGACCGGCCGTCTCCGAGCGACCGTCTCGCATTTAAATCCGAGGGCGTCGTGATAGCGGTCGTCGCGTTCGTGCTGACGCGGGGGACGGTCGCCGACCTGTTGGTGACAGAGCGGGGGTCCGTGATGGAGATGAGCGCGGTACTGGTGTTAGCGGTCGGATTCGGCGTCGTCCTGTACGGGATCAACCTCGCAGTCAGCACCCGTGACCGGACATACACCCGGACTGTCCTCATCTGGTTCCTCGGCGGCGCCGCTGCGGTCGGACTCGTGCTCGGTCCGTTACTGATTGCGTCGTCGTCGGGAGACGCCACCGCCACAGCTGCCGCCGTCGGGATCGTCGGCGGCGGCACGGGACTGCTCATCGGGATCCGCGGCGCGGAGACGGACCGACGGCAGGCCACCGTGGACCGGCAGATCGAACAGGCGCGGCTCCTCAATCGGATCCTCAGGCATGAGGTCCGGAACTCCGTCACGATCCTCCGGGGTCACTCGGAGATTCTGTTCGAGGAGCGCGGGGAGACCACCGACCGGAGCAAGACGGCGATCACCGACGCGATCGCACGGATCGAACGGGCAGTAGACGAGACACGGTTTCTCACCGTCGGCACGGTCGACGGCGGTAGCGCGCTCGGACCAGTACGGCTCGACGAGGCGATCCGGAGACATGCGGAGCGCACCGATCGAGACGCGTCGGCGGTGGCGGTCCCGTCGGTGACGATCAGAGCGGACCGATACGTTGACCGGCTGCTCGACGAACTCGTCGCACTCCCTGACTGGGCAGACACCGGCGCCGATCCCCTCGCGGTCGACGTCGGGGACCGGTACGTCGAGCTGTCCGTCACGGCCCCCGGAGTGTGGCTTAGCGCTCGCGAACGCGACGTGCTCGTCGAGGGGATCCCCGAACAGGAGCGGAACGACGTGGACTACGGCGTCCCGGTCGTCCGGATTCTCGTCGCGAGATACGGCGGGGATGTCAGGGTCGACGACACCGACGAGGCGACTACCCTCCGGGTGCGGCTCCCGCGGACCGGCCAAACTGGCGCGGACGACGACACGCCGGGACTCGCGAGCGGAACGCTATGGCGGACGCTCGGTATCGGGCTAGCGGCCGGCGTCGCGATGGGGGTGTTCTTTCAGGTGACGACTGGAACACTGCCGGTGATCGGCGCGCTGTACGGGGCGTCCGTCTCGTCGGTGGGGTGGGTCGCGCACCTGTTCCACAGCGCCGTGTTCGCGACCGTGTTCACCGTGGTTCGCTCGGAGATATTCGGCAGGCTGCTCGGTGAATCCGTCGGGGCCAGCGTCGCCGCGGGGGTCGCGTACGGGCTCTTCCTGTGGTTCGTCATGGCGGGAGTAGTCATGAGCCTCTGGTTGAACGCCGTGGGAGTCGCGACGCCGCTCCCGAATCTCGGCCCGGCCTCGCTTGTCGGTCACCTCCTCTGGGGCGGACTCGTCGGCGCGCTCTCGACGACGCTGTCGCCGCTTCCAGACCGGCAGACGATCCGGGACCAAGTGTTAGCAGCCATCGGTCGATGACGGGGTGATCACCACTCGACGGTCGAGCACTTTCTCGGTTCGGTCGAACCGCCTGTGCGCTCTCGACGCACGATCTGAACGCTGTTAACATCCGTTGACGCCAACCTATTGTATGGTACAGATTGACAGGCGAACCCTCCTCGGCGCCCTCGGGGTCGGAATCTCGTCGGTTTCGGGATGTCTCGGACTCTCCGACGCCGGCACCGAATCCGGGTCGATTGACGACGGCTCTGACGGATCGACCGGGTCGACAGCCGAGGGGCCGCCGACGGTCGAGCGGTCGCTCCCGGCGGCGTACACGGCCGAAGAGCTCGAAGCGGCGAGCCGGTCCGGCGGGCCGCCGCCCGACGGCATTCCCGCGATTGAGGACCCGCAGTTCGCCGAGGCGACAGACCCGCCGGCGTTGCTCGACGACGGCGATCCGGTGTTTGGCGTCGTCCTCGGCGGCGAGGCGAAAGCGTACCCGCAGTCGGTCCTCGTGTGGCACGAGATCGTCAACGACGTTATCGCCGGGACGCCAGTCTCCGTGACCTACTGTCCGCTTACCGGCACCGCACAGGGTTTCCACCGTGGCGAGACGACGTTCGGGGTCTCGGGACAGCTGATCAACGCGAACCTCGTCATGTTCGACCGGGCGACGGAGACCTGGTGGCCGCAAATGCTCGCGACGCGGATTACTGGTGACGACCCCGGAGAGCACCTACAGGAGTTCCGGGTCGTCTGGACGACGTGGGAACGGTGGCGCTCGGCTCATCCCGAGACAGTCGTGCTCACCGACGACACCGGATTCGCCCGGAACTACGGCAGCGATCCGTACGGCCGGTACAACCCCCGAAGCGGGTACTACGCCGGCGACTCCTTCCTGTTTCCACCGCTTACGGAGGACAACCGGCTCGCCCCGAAAACCGTCGTGATCGGGATGCGGTCGGCGAACGGCGCCGTCGCCGTTCGCAAAGAGACGCTCCGCGAAGAGCGGATCCTCGATTTCGATCTCGGTGGCGTCCGTCACGCGGCCGTCTACGACGAATCGCTCGACACCGGGTACGTGTACCGGTCCAGAGATGGCACCGAGAGCGACGGGACCGATAGTGCCGACCTCGAAACCGCGACGCTCTCATGGATGGACAGAGACGTCGTCGTCGACGGCACCGTTCACGCTCCCGACTCGTTGCCGTTCGAGCGGGAGATCGTCTTCGACGCCATGTGGTTCGCTTGGTACGGCTACTACCCGATGACCGATCTTCACCGATGAGCGCTCGCAGCACACGTGAGACGTTTTACGATGTCCTCGGAAACATCGACGGAGCGGTGCGACTGGCCATCGGTCGCCGCGATAGTGCGGCGGTCGTCGCCGCCGTGACAGTTGGCTACTTACTAGCGTATCTCTGGGCGACGGGCGATCTGTTCCTTCGCACAGAGGTCGCCCCCGGCGTACTCGTGATCGACGACCCGCTCGGTCGCCTGTTCGCCCGAACCGGCCCAGCGTCGTTCGGCGCGATCGCCACGGTCGACACCGGCGTCGTCCGGCTGCTTCTCTCGCCGATCAACGTCGTGATCGGCGGCGTCGTCGCTGGCCTCGTCGGTATCAACCTCGGGATGACGTATCTGGCGGTTCGACGGCCCAAAGCATGCGGGATCGGAGCCGGGTCAGGCCTGCTCGCGTCCGTTCCCGCCCTCCTCTCCGGGACGGTCTGTTGCGGCCCGGTCGTGCTGCTCGCGCTCGGCGTCCAAGCGACGGCCGTCGTCCTGACGGCGTTCGTCTGGCTATTACCGATCGGGGTTGCGCTGCTCCTCGCCAGCCTCGCATACGTTGCAATGAAGATCGATCCGGGACGGCCGATCGAATCTTGATCACCGATCGGAGCCGGGACGAGCGAGCGATTCACTCCGTCTCCGTCGCCACGAGCGCTATCCGGTAACTGCTCCTGTGGCGGCGAGACCCCACCCGATGGTCGATCCCGCGGCGACGAGCACCATCGTCACCACGGCTGGGAGCGGCTCTTCGCGTCTCGTGAATCGGTAGTATCCGGGAACGAGCCCGACCATCGGCAGTACAGTCCCGAGCATGACGACTCGCGGGAACACGGCATCAAAAAACGCGAGCGCGACGGCGGACCCCGCGGCGGCGAGACTTCCGAGGCCGTAGGCCAGCCGGAGTCGATCGGCCGACCACCGCGTCGCGAGCGTTCGTTTCCCGACGGCTGCGTCCGCGCGGCGGTCGGGCCACTGCGTCTCCAAGAGGTTCACGAACACCACCAGCGCGAAGGGAAGGGTCGCGAGCGCGGCGGCAACGGTGACGCCGCCGGTGACGACCGCGAACCCGTACAGCGGCAGCGCGACCCCGCCGAGCACTGCGTTCGTCACTTCACCGAGCCCCTTCCACGCAAGTCGGAGCGGCCGTACTGAGTACTGCCAGCCGGCGAGTAGTATCCCGACGAGGACCGCCGCCGGGACCGCTCCCAGCACCCGACCGCCGACCGGCGCCGCGCCGGCGACCAGCAGCGCGACTCCGACGGCTCCCGACGCGACCGCGGCGCGCAGCGCGAGGGACCGGGGAAGCCCGCTCTCGGCCAGCGCGCCGCTGCCGCCCGAGAAGGGTGTCCGGTCGGTGAGCGCGTCCGTTTCGGCGTCCGCGTACTCGTTCGCGTAGTGAACGCTCGCGGCGGTCGGCAGCAGCGCCGCCAGCCCGACCGCGACTGCTCCCGCATCCGCCTCCGCGCCTCGACCGAACGCCATCGCGACACCGAGCGCGTACACGAGCGTAATCAGCGCGAGCTGCGCCGGGCGAGACATCCGCCACAGCGCGACGAGGACGACGCGGCGCTCCAACTCGCCGTCCGTCCCTCCGCTGCGCGGTCCGGTCTCACTCACCTCACTCGCCACGCAGCGTCCGGATCACGTCGAGCAGGTCGTCGATTTCCGGGCGGTCCGCGGGCATCCGTCCCTCGTAGCTGTACGCGACCGCGGGCTCGCCGGAGCGGGTGTCGAGGACCATCGCGACCGGCATCCGGCCGACCAGGTCGTGGAGCGAACCGAGGACGCCGAACCGCACCGGCTGGTCGTACGCGTCGCTCACATCGGTGCTCGGGTCGGCGAGCAGCGCGAACGGGAGGTCGTACGACTCCTGCCACTCGCTGGCTCGCTCGACGGGTTCCGGGAGGATCGAGACGACGGCGGCGTTCAGCGCCTCGAACTCGTCGTACCTGTCGGCGATCGCTTGGACCTGTTTCCGGCAGTTCCCGCAGTGGTAGTCCCGCTGGAACAGCAGCACTAGGGCGTCCATGTCGGCATCGGCCGCGGCGCCGGAAAGAGAGAACGGATCCGGACCGGCGCCGGCGTTCGGCAGCTCAAAATCCGGTACTGCGTCCGGTGTCGGCGACGGAGTCGTATCGCTCATGCCACCGATACGCGGAGCCGCGGGATAACGCCGGGTCGGTTTGGCGCGCGAGGTGCCAGACCCCGTCAGCTATTCTCACGCGTCGAGTAATCTTCTATCATGCCAACACCCGAGTCGACGTCCGTACCGGACCCCGACCGGGAACCCGCGGACGATCCCGACTCTACGTCTACCGAGGGTCTTTCGCTCGTCGCGGACTCGCGGCGATTCCTCCGCGCGGTCCGAGCCTCCGAAGGACGCGGGCACGCACTCGACACCTCCCGAGAGCGACTCGCTGACGCCTCGCCCGACGAACTGGACGCGCTTGGTCCCGACGAGCGGCTCGCGTTCTGGCTCAACGTCTACAACGCCGCGACGGGAGCCGCGCTGCTCGCGGACCCGCAGCGGTTCGAGGACCGCCGGCAGTTCTTCGGCGAGTCGGTCGTCACCGTCGCCGGAGCCGATCTGAGTCTCGATCAGATAGAACACGGGATTCTCCGCGGCTCACAGTGGAAGTACGGGCTGGGATACGTCCCGAATCCCTTCCCCCCGGCGTTCGTCCGGCGCCACCGCGTCGCTGATCCCGACGCGCGCGTTCACTTCGCGCTCAACTGCGGCGCCGCCTCCTGTCCCGCGGTCGCGGCCTACGACGCCGCCGATGTGGACGACCAGCTCGACCGCGCCGCCGCCTCGTACCTGCGAAGCGAGACGGTCGTCGAGGACGGGACCGCTCGCGTGCCGCGCCTCCTCCTGTGGTACCGCGGCGACTTCGGCGGGCGATCGGGTATCCGCACGCTCCTCCGCGAGCACAGCGTGATCGACCCGGACGCGACCCCCCGGATACGCTACCGCGAGTACGACTGGTCACTCGCGCTCGATGCGTTCCGGACCGAGAGGGAGAGGCGATGAGCGACGACGGCCTCCTAGGATCGCTGTCGGTCGTCGGACTGTTGAGTCTCTGTTGTATCGGGGTCGGCGGGATAGCGGGCGGTGCGGTCCTCGCCGGCGGCGGCGCCTCTGCCACCGTCGTCACTACGGGCGCGTCGAGCGCTCGCGGCGCGCTGATCTCGGGCGGCGTCACGTTCGCGACCGTGTTCGTCGCGGCCGTGGCGATCCGGTGGCAGCTCAATCGGTGACGACGGCGGAAGGGGCGGTATCGTCGCCGGCGATCAGACGACTCCAACGCCGCCGAGGATCAGTCGGACGCCGATGACCGTCAACAGCCCCAGAACGACCCCGCGACGGAGGCGCTCGCTCACGCGCTCGCGGAGACGTTTCCCGACCGCGACACCCGCGACGGCGGGGACCGCGGCGGCGACCGATGCGAGGACGAGACCGGGGTCCGGGTACAGTCCGAGCGCCCCGGCAGCGCCGACTCGCAGACCGTTGATGCCGACGAATACGAGCGCGACGACGCCGACGAACAGCCCGTGGGAGAGGTCGAAGCTCCGAACGAACGCGACGAGCTGGACTCCGACATTTGTCGCGCCGAACAGGACGCCTGAGACGACGCCGACGACAGCCATGACGAGCGGCGTATCGGCGAACTCCCGCTCGCTCACGACAGGGAGGGACGGTAACGGGATGGCGTGCTGATTCGTCGCGACGAAGCCGAGCGAGACGAACCCGAGTAGGATCCGGAGCGGGGCTTCCGGGAGCCGGTCGAGGAGTGCCATCCCGAGGAGAGTGCCGACCAGCGCGGCGACGAGCAGCGGCGCGAATCGGGTTCCACACGTGCGGAGCTCCTCGCGGGTGAGATCGCCGACGAGCGCGAGATTGACAGCGAACATCGGAATGATCATGAACGTGACGGCGGTCGCGGGATCGAGTGTCGCGGCGAGTACCATGGTCCCAACGACGGCGAATCCGAACCCTGCGACCCCGTTGACGGCGCCCGCGACCCCGACGACGACGGCGATCGTCGCCACCAGTTCGACGGAAAGCGCGAGGGTCATACGCCTGAGATGACGCGGTTATTCATAAATGACCGCTGACTGTGTGGCGCCGAGACACGGCCGCGAGGTCGGCCGTATGCTGACGGCGGCTCTCGGGTGGTCGGACGCGTAATGTGGTGTGTGCGATCACCCCGCACGACCGGCCGAGGCTCATACCCGTCGGCCGTCGTTATTCAAATATGCTCCAAACCGGACAGACGGCGCCGACATTCGAACTCCCGGGTGCGGGCGGCGGACGGATCGACACGCACGGCCTCGCCGAGTACGCCGATAACGGGTGGGCTGTCGTGGTGGTGTTCTACCCGTTCGACTTCCACCCGGTGTGTACCAGCCAAATGTGTACGCTGCGGGACAGCGAGGCACTGTCGCTGTTGGAGAATACTGTCGTCCTCGGTATTTCGACCGACAGCGTCTACAGTCACCGCGCGTTCGCCGAACAGCATCGTATCGACTTCCCGCTGCTCTCAGACAGCGACGGCCGTGTCGCCGGGGCGTACGGCGTGCGCGCCGAAGAGATCGATGACCACCGCGGGGTCGCGCGTTCGGCGGTCTTCGTGGTCGATCCGGACCGCACCGTCCAGTACGCGTGGCGGAGCGAGGAGACTGACGACGAACCGGATCTTGAAGCCGTCGAACACGCCGCGCGGTGTCACGGTGACGAGTGCGAACTGCCGGACGGGAAGTCGTACCTGTGAGCGCAACTGCTGACAGCCATTACCGACCAGTAACTCGGTTACCCGTCCGTTCGCGCGTCTTTATCCAATAGTCTCGCATCTAGGTTACTAGAGGTAACCTGCGTCGGCTCGCCGGCGCGTATTACACATCATGGTAAGCATACTCACCGGACTGATCGCTGGACTGATCGCGACCGTCGTCATGACGATGTTCATGATGACGATGGGAGACGACTCGCCGCCGCCGACTGCCGCCCTCTGGGCGAAGTACGTCGGCGACGGGGGGCCCGAGGCGTACATGAAACAGGGCATGCTGCTCCACATGCTGTACGGGGTCGGTGCGGGGGTTGCCTTCGCAGTCGGTGCGACCGCACTCGGGCTCGCTGTCGGCGCCGGGGCCCTCGTCGGGAGCGTCCTGTGGGGGCTCGCCTTCGGGCTTGTCCTGATGGTCGGCGGAATGATGTTCTGGATGCGAATCGTCCTCGCAATGGAACCCGACCCGAAGACGATGGCTGCGTTCGGCTTCTTCCACGTCGTCTACGGCGTCGTACTGGGCGCGGGAATCGCGCTGCTCCCGGTGTAAGGCGTGGGCACGAACACGAACGCGGACGGTCGTGGCCCGGGATGCCTGCGCGACGACCGCCCGGTACACAGCTGTACCGCGGCGGCCGGATCGGCGGTCAGTCGCGGGATAGAGGCGACCGTTCGACGCGTCGCATTCTGGACGGCGATTGCGTTCCCGACGGCGTACGTCATCGGGGCCGTCGATCCCGTCGCGGCGGCGCTGCCGGTCGGCTGGCTCCCGCTCGCGATCTCGACCCACCTGCTGTTGCTGTGGGTTGGACACGGCGCTCACCATCCGGAGTAAGCGATGTCAGGCGCACTCGTACTAGCGACGGGGGTCGACCCGCTGCCGCTACTCTCGGCGGTGTCGGTCGATCGAGTCCTCGATCACTGGTGGGTGTTCCCCGCGTCAGTGTTGTTCTCGATGATCGCCATCGCGGCCGGCGTCTCGGGCGCGCTCTTTTTCAGCCCGTTCTTCCTGCTGGCCGTCGGGCTCGGCCCCGCGCAGGCGGTCGGCGCGGGCCTGATGACTGAAGTGTTCGGGATGGGCAACGGGCTCCGGTCGTACGTCAAACAGGGCGTCGTCGACTACGCGACCGCGAAGTGGCTGTTGGTCGGCGCGCTGCCGGCGATCGTGATCGGATCGTTCGCAGCACATTACGTCCCAGACACGCTGTTGCGCGGCGGGTTCGGCGTCGGGCTGTTCGTGCTCGGCGGATTCCTGTTGTACTCCGACTCTCCGGAAGAGACCGAACCCGGCGAGCGCGAGGGCGAGTTCCTCGAAAAGAAGAACGCGGAGTGCGGTACCACCGTTGTCAACGCTACCGACGGCGAGCGGTTCGTCTACCCGACCTGCTGGCGCCCGCCGGGCGTCGCGCTCGCGGCACTCGGCGGGGCGATCACGGGGTTGATCAGCGCCGGCCTTCCCGAGATTGTGACGACCCAACTGGTGGCGCGGTGTCGAATGCCACCGCGAGTTGCGGTCGCCACGTCGGTGTTCGTGCTCGCGATCGCCGCGGTCGCCGGGGCCGCCGTCCACGCGCTGGCGGCGACACCCGTGTGGTACGTGGTGGTCTGGTCGATCCCGGGCGTGATCGTCGGTGGAACAATAGGTGCCCGCGTCGGCAAACACGTTCCGAGCGGGCTGATGGAGCGCGGGCTCGGCGTCGTCTTCGGGATCGTCGGCGGAATCGTTCTCGTGACAACGTTCGGCGTCTAAACGCTCGCACACCGGTTCTGGGCGGTCGTGTACAACTCACGCCACAACGGACCGGGGTTGATGACCGTAGGTCCCGTCGATCAATCCATGCAAGAGTTTGATTTCCTCGTTATCGGGTCTGGATCAGGATTGGACGTAGCGAACGCGATGGCCGGTCGAGGGAACTCGGTCGCGGTCGTCGAGGAGGGCCGGCTCGGCGGGACCTGTCTCAACCGCGGCTGTATCCCCTCGAAACAGCTCCTCTATCACGCAGAGGTGCTGGAGACGATCGAGGGCGCCGATGCGTTCGAGATCAAGGCGGAGGTGACCGATATCGACTTCGCGGAGATCGTCCGGAAGGTCAACGACGACGTCGCGGGAAGCTCGGAGTCGATCCGTCGCGGGCTGGAGTCCTCGAACAGCCACGACCTGTTCTCGGGAACCGGACGGTTCGTCGATGACCGCACGGTCGAGATCGTTGAGGGCGACGACGCGGGCGCCACACTGCGGGCCGACACCGTCCTCGTCGCCACCGGCACCCGCCCCTCGGTCCCGCCGATCGACGGGATCGACGGCGTCGACTACCTCACGAGCACGGAGGCGCTCCAGTTGGAGACAGCGCCGGACCGCCTCGTGATCGTCGGCGGGGGGTACATCGCGGCCGAGCTCGGCCACTTCTTCGGGACGTTCGGCACCGACGTGACGATCGTCGGCCGGCGCGAACACCTCCTGCCGGAGGCCGACGTGGAGGTCGGCGAGGCGTTCACCGACCGCTACGCCGACCGGTTCAATGTGTACACGGGGTACGAGGCCGTCGCCGCCGAGGAGGCTGACGGCGAGGTGACGGTCGAGGCGCGCCCGTACCCCGAGGCGAACTCGGTCCGCGCAGGCGACGGGACGGTCGGCGCGCCCGACGAGGCCGAGTCGGTGACCGTTACCGGCGACGAACTGCTGGTCGCCGCGGGCCGCCGCCCGAACACCGACTCACTGAACCTCGACGCGACGGGCGTCGAGACGGACGCGGACGGCTTCGTCGAGACGGACGAATACCTGCGCACCGACGCCGAGGAGGTGTGGGCGCTCGGCGACGTGGTCGGCGAGTACCTGCTGAAACACAGCGCGAACCACGAGGCGAAGGCCGTCGTCCGGAACCTGCTGGGTGACGAGCCGGAACCCGTCGACTACTCGGCGATGCCGTTCGCGGTGTTCGCCTCGCCCGAGGTCGCCGGCGTCGGGGCACGTGAGCAAGACCTCCGCGAGGCCGACGTCGAGTACGCCACGAACACGTACGCGTACGAGGAGACGGCCCGCGGCAGCGCGATGCACGCCGACGGCTTCGTGAAGGTCCTCATCGACCTCGACGGCAACATCGAAGGCTGTCACATCATCGGCCCCGAGGCGTCGAACCTGATCGAGGAGGTCGTCGTCGCGATGACCGCCGGCTCCGGAACAGTTGCGGACATCCGCGACGCGGTCCACATCCATCCAGCGCTCTCCGAGGTTGTCGACCGGGCCTTCTCGGGTCAGTTCTCTCGCGGCGGCGGTCACGAGCACGGACATCATCACCACGGATAGCCGTCAGAGCGGATCTGCGGCCAAACACGGCGACTTCTGGGTCGGGCGAGTGGTTTTGACGCTTCCCACCAACCACCAACTATGGATGACCTCGGTCATTTCTCTCGGCGTCGACTGTTGGCCGGCCTCGCGAGCGGCGGCACACTGGTAGCGCTGGCCGGCTGCGCTGAGAGCAACACCGGTACCGAAGCTGACACCGACGCCAACGGAACCGAATCGGAACCGCCCGCTGCTGACGACCTCGACCTCCGAGAGGCGAACGTCGTTGACGTCGCGTTCGAGGCGACGGACGGCGGCTACGCGTTCGACGTGACGCTCCACCACGACGACGACGGCGAGGAGGGCTACGCGAACTGGTGGCAGGTCGAGCGACTCGACGGGACTCGGCTCGGTCGCCGGGAGCTGCTCCACGCTCACTCCGAGCAGCCGTTCACGCGGTCAGCGACGGTCGCAATTCCCGACGACATCATCCAGGTCGTCGTCCGCGGTCACGACCAGACGCACGGGTACGGCGGGGTGGCGGCCCTCGTTGCCATCGACGACGGGTCGGTTCGGTTCATTGACCAGGGACCCGAGCCACGGTCGTTCGACGCCGGGAACTTCTCGTAACGCGCTCCCACGGGCCTGACACGCTATCACGTGCCGAGATGGTGTCCCGGACACACATCCGCGGACGGGTTTTGTACGTATGCGTTTTATAAGCGAACACGATGGCAAAAGCAGCAATCGTGATTCTCGCCGGCAACGAATCGCACTCGGACTACGGTCGCCTCGCGAACGCGCTCGAAGCGGCGAAGGAGTTCGCCGAGAACGACGACGACGAGCTGGAACTGATCTTCGACGGCGCCGGGACCCAGTGGATCCCGGAGCTCGAAGACGAGGAGAGCGACTACCACGAGCTCTACCAGGCAGTCCGCGACGACGCGGCGGTCTGTGACTTCTGTTCCGGTGCGTTCGGCGTTGAGGACGCCGTCGCCGACTCCGGGCTCGTCACGCTCGACGAGTACGATGGCCACCCGAGCATCCGCTCGCTCGTCGACGACGACTACGAGATCATCACGTTCTAATCCGGGCGACCAGCTCGGCGGTGCCTATTATTTTTGACCGTGTTCTTCGATGTTCGCCCAGACGACAGCCATCAGCTCGCCTGTCTTCGCGACCAAGTCCTCTACAGCCTCGTCAGAGTCGGCTGGCGCGCAACCTAAGTCCCGGATCGCCTTTGTCGCTGAGACGTGATGGACATGGACGCGGTCGTCCGCAGCGCGCTCGTAGACGGTCGTCGTACACGGTAACATGCCGGCCAGGGTTGGATCGATCTGGAGGGCGTCATGTGCGATTTCTGGGTGACAGACCACAATTAGAGCGGTTCGTTCAACGTCGTCGTGTCCGAGCATACCCGCGATCATCTGATCGAGGCGAGTGACGCGTACCGTTTCAAAATCAGCCAGTTCGTGTTCGATCTGGACGAAGGGGACGGCGTCCTCGAACGGCATATCGAGAGTCGTATGAAGAGCCTCATCAGCCGTCGGTGTCGGTGATCGGGATGACGCGTCGCTCATGCGAGGTTCTCTCACGCCCGAATATAAATATCGAATCGCACCCTCGACAACTGCCGTTACCTCTTACGCGCCGTGCCCGTTGCCGGTCGGGACGGACTTATGACGCCGTCGGGCCATCTCCCGACATGATCGAACTCACGCGAGCGGCGTACGACGACATCGTGTATCGGGCGTACGAGGGCGGCGAGGCCGAAATCTGCGGCGTCCTCGCCGGCGAACACGGCGACGACGGCGACCCGAGCGTCGTCACGGAGACGTACGCCGCGGAGAACGTCGCTGAGACGCCCGAGATCCGGTACCTGATCGACCCCGAAGAGCAGTTCGAGCTGATCGAGACTGTCGAGGACGCGGGCCTCGACGTGGTCGGCTTCTACCACTCGCACCCGACCGGCCCGACGCACCCAAGCGAAACGGACGCCGCGCGGGCGACGTGGCCGGGCCACTCGTACGTCATTTGTGCGCTCGACGGCTACCCGTTCGTCGGGTCGTGGCGCTGGCGCGACGATGCGGACGAGTTCGAACAGGAGACGGTGTCGGTCCGGAGCGAACGGTAGCCGGGTCGACCGGGAGTCGGAACCGGAGCGGAAAACCGAGAGAAGACAGCGGGTCGGGCAGGGCTCAGTCGCTCGCCTCGATCTCCGGCTCGGAGTCGCCGCCGACGTCGATCGCACAGGAGGCGGTGTACTCGACGTCGTGGACGGACTCGATGGCGGGGTTGTCGCCGCAGACCGGGCAGTCGTCCTGCTTGGGGATCTCGACCTTGTCGAACTCCATGTCGAGGGCGTCGAAGAACAGCATCGAGCCGTCGAGGCTCTCGCCTTTGCCCATGAGGTGTTTGACCGTCTCGGTCGCCTGGAGGCAGCCCACGGTGCCCGGCAAGACGCCCAGCACGCCAGCGGTCGCGCAGTTCGGGACCATCCCGGCTGGCGGCGCCTCGGGGAACAGACAGCGGTAACACGGCGAGTCGTCGTCGCCCGCGAACGTCGTCACCTGGCCCTCGAACCGGAAGATGGAGCCGTGCGAGAAGGGGATCCCGGCGAGGGTACAGGCGTCGTTGACGAGGTAGCGCGTCTCGAAGTTGTCCGTGCCGTCGACGACGAAGTCGTAGCCGTCGATTAGCTCCTCGATGTTGTCGGGGGTTACCCGCATCTCGTGGCGCTCGACGTCCACGTCGGGGTTGAGGTCTGCGACGAACTCCGCGGCCGAGTCGACCTTCTTCCGGCCGACGTCGTCGTCGCCGTGGATCACCTGTCGCTGGAGGTTCGACAGCTCGACCTCATCGTCGTCCGCGATGCCGAGCGTGCCCACGCCGGCCGCGGCGAGGTACTGGATGATCGGCGCGCCGAGCCCGCCGGCGCCGAGCACCAGCACCTCCGCGTCCAGCAGGTCCTTCTGCCCCTCGGGCCCCACGTCGTCGAGGATGATGTGTCTGGAGTAGCGGTCGAGTTGCGTTGGGTCGAGGTCGAGATCACTCATTCACGCTTCTATACCGTTTGCGGACGGTTAAGCCGGCCGTCCACCGGTGGGTACTGCCGCCATCTCGGAGGTGCGTCGCGGGCGCACAGACGGCGTGTGACGCGCCGATCGCCGCGGCGAGACTTCCGTAGCTGCCGGTATCGCCACCGTTGAGAGGTTGTGGATCTGCCGGAACCGGCGGAATTCACTCTGATGCCGCCGGCAACCGTGTCAGACCGTGGTCGACGTTGCCGTCGACACGCCCCTTTTGAGGACGAGCGTCGAACGAGCGGTATGGCCACAATTAAACTCCCGGCCGCGCTGGTCGGCGGGTCAGCGACGTCGAAGGTCGAAATCGCCGGCGAGACGGTGGCGGAACTGTTCGACAACCACGCCGCGGAACACGGCGACGAGCTGCGCGACAGCGTGATCGAGGACGGCGAGATCAAGGAGTTCATCAACGTCTACGTGGACGGAACTCCGGTCGACGGGCTCGACGCGGAGGTTCCGGACGACGCGCAGGTGCGGGTCATCCCCGCGGCGAGCGGCGGCCAGTAAGACGGTCGACACTTCTCGGCTCTTTTCGGGCGCTCAGAGGTACTCCTCCCACAGCGGGATGTCCGCGTACTTGTCGCCGCGGTCGCACAGCATGAACACGACGGCGTCGTCGTCCGCGAGGTCGCCAGCCGCGTCGAGGGCCGCAACGGCGGCCGCGCCCGCGCCGGCCGAGGTCCCCACGACGAACTGCCCGTCGACGCGGAGATTCTCGCGGATCGTCTCCAGGTCGTACTGCCCGGCGTCCGCGATCGGCACGGGGTCGTCGGCGTACCGCTCGCGGAGCGCCCGGGCGCGCTCATAGGCGTCGTCGGTCGTGACGTACAGCTTCCGGTCGAGCACCGACTCGTCGTACGTCTCCGGGTGGTAGTGGTCGCCCGTGCGGAGGTACTTCAGCCCGTCAATGGCGTGGAGCGGCTCCTCGGGTTCGAAGCCGACAATCTCGACCGTCCCGTCACTCAGGTCAGTCAGCCCCCGGCCCGTCCCGGTGATCGTGCCGCCCGTTCCGGCGCCGGCGACGAAGTGGGTCACGTCGCCGTCGGTGGCCGCGTGGATCTCGCGTGCGGTCGTCCGCTCGTGGGTGCCGGGGTTGTCCGGGTTCTCGTACTGGTTTGGGCGGTAGTAGGCGTCGGGGTCCGCCGCGACGATCTCCTCGCAGCGCTCGATGACGGCGTCGTAGCCGAGGTCGGCGTCGACGAAGTGGATCTCGGCGCCCGCGTCGCGGACGGCCTCGACCTTCCCGCCCGCGGCGTTGTCGGGCATGACGATCTCCACGTCGTAGCCGCGGGCGGTCGCGAGTCGGGCCACCTCGCTGCCGGTGTTGCCGGAGGTGGGCTCGATCACCGTCACGCCCGGTTCGAGGTCGCCGCGCTCCTCAGCGCCGTCGAGCATCCCCTTCGCGATCCGGGACTTGATCGACCCGCCGCCGTGGGGCGCCTCGTAGAGGTTGAACCACTCGGCTTTCGCGTACACCGAGGCGTCGCTCTCTAAGCCGAGCTCGAGTTCGAGCAGCGGCGTCTCGAAGATCGTCGACTCGCCGACGGCGTGTCCGGTCATACCCTCCGTTCGCCGCTCCCAAATAAGAGTCCGACGGAAACGGCGGTCTCGGACCTCGACGCGGTCGTGCGCGGGAAACGCCCGTCCGAGATACGGGAGAAGCCTGCCGGTCACGAAAGGGGTTCCACGACGAGTGTCGTACGAGGGTCCATGAGTGAACTATCGTGGGACGACGTCGTCGAGATGCCCGACGAGCTCGACGACGAGACCGCCGAGGCGCTCTTCGAAGACGCGACCGAGGTACAGGACATGACCGGCGAAGTCTGTCCGTACCCACAGGTCGAGGCAAAGAAGGCTATCGCGGGGCTTTCGCCCGGCGACGTGCTCGTCCAAGAGACGGACCACGTGCCCAGCACAGAGAACGTCCCGAAGGCGGTCGGCGAGGACGCGACGGCCAAGGTGTGGAAGTCCGGGGACGGCCGCTACCGCATCTTCATGCGGAAGGAATGACCATGGTCGAGGAACTTACCCCCGAGGAAGTCAACGAGCGCGCCCAGAATGGCGACATCCGCGTCATCGACACGCGGCCGCCAGCGGAGTACGAGCAGGGCCATATCCCCGGCTCGATCAACGTCCCGCTCGGCGACCTCCCATCTCGAGTCCCCGACATCGACTGGGACGACACCGACGTGGTGTGCGCCTGTCCTGTCGGCGAGTCGTCGAAGCAGGCCGCGATGCTGATCAGCAGCTACGAGGGTGTCAAGGACGACGTGGTCGTCGCCAGTATGGCCGGCGGCTACGAGGAGTGGACGTTCGAGCTGGAGTCCGGCGCGGCGGACGCCTGAACGGGCAGTCTCGTTTCTTGGGTTCTTTTCGCAGAGTTTTAGATCCGAGTAGCGTCGCGTCTGAAAGACGTATGCGACGGTTTAGGTCTGATACCCGCGATAGCGCGTACCGACGAGCGCCCGCAGGGCGCAAGTCACACGCGCGAGGGAGTCGGCCGACCGGAGCGAAGCCGACGAGGCTGGGGGGCGTGAGGTGTTCCGCATCTATCCCCTAGAAGTCACTCCGTCAAACTCACGCGTATCATCGACTCAACCAAGAAATCCGGAACCGGTTGGAAATCCCGATTAAATCGCGCAGCCGACCTCGCGGTACATGTAATGGGTCATCACGTAGACGCCGAGGATGATCCCCGCGCCGGCGAGGAAGGAGTGGACCGACAGGAGCGCGACCCCGGAGAACAGGTTCGCGATGTTACAGCCGGCCGCGAGCCGCGAGCCGACGCCCATCAGGAGGCCGCCGACCGCGTAGTTCGGCACGCGGTTCAGCTTCGGCTTCCGGATCCGGAAGTCGCCGGAGGCGTACGCGGCAATAAACGAGCCGACGATCAGCGACGCGATCATCAGCATGTCGATAGTGAGCGAGATGTTCCCGTCACGGAACAGGATCGAGCCCCAGTACTCGACGCTCGCGACGTCGAACCCTGCCCCGGCGAGGAGGTAGCCGGCCCAGCGCGCCTCGCTACCAGTGATCGCCCAGTGGCCGTGGACGGAGAACCAGAGGCTGGCGACGAGCGCCATCGCAACGCCCGCGGTCCGGGCGTCCCAGGAGTCGCGCAGGCGGACCGTCAGCGGCCGGTCGTCGGCGCGGATCCCGCGGACGTACTCAACGGTGCCGTCGGCGATGCCGCGGAGGCCGAGCGCCACCGACGAGAGCAGTCGTGAGCCGCCGAGCGCGGCCTGTGCCCGCGCGTCGCTGGCGACGCCGGTGCCGCCCGAGGGGTCGTCCGGGAGTTGGCTGCGACCCTTCACGAAGGCGTACGCGAGCGTCCCCACGGCGACCGCGAGCAAGCCCGTGACCGCCGGCGAGAAGGGGAGCGCGAGGTAGAGCGTCTGCCCCTCGAACGGGTTCAGCGTCTGGAAGTAGTACGTCTCCGCAACCGGGAACGCAAACGCAAACAGAACGTAGCCGACGAACATGAACAGGAGGACGAGCCAGAACTGGAGGTATCCCTGTCCCGCGCGATACAGCGTCCCCGACGCGCAGCCGCCGGCGAGCGTCATCCCGAGTCCGAAGACGAAGCCGCCGAACAGCGACCCGAGCCCCCACGCCGGCGTCCAGAACCCGCGGAAGTAACCGAACGTCGCCTGGAGGCTCCAGAACACCGTCATCACGGCGATTCCGGCGAGCAGCCCCTTCAGCACGCGGGTGTCTTTGAACGCGACGAAATCACGAAATGCGCTGACGAAGCAGAAGCGCGCCTTCTGGAGTAAGATACCGAAGGCGAGACCGACGGCAATCGAGACGCCGATATAGGCGCTCGGCGAGAGTATCATTGGCTCTTTTTATTGTCCTCGCACCTAAATCCGCGCCGGACACGGTAATGAACCCCTTCTATCGGAGATCAGCGTAATTGTTGCCGAAACGTGGGACACGGGGCAACGAGACGGGCGTTCGGCGAGGCTTTAGCCGCAAGGGCTCATTTGCTCCGTATGAGCGATAATTGCGGCTGCGGGTCGAGCGACTCCGGCGACGGGGAGACGGCGGCGTCCCCGCGACCCGCGAAAGGCGAGGAGCTGGCGAACGACGCCCGTCGGAACCCCTTCGCGGACGGCGTCGACCGGCGACGCCTGCTTCAGGCCTCGGGGACCGTCGGTGCGACCGCCGCCCTCGCCGGCTGTTCTGGCGGTGGCAGCGGCGACGGCGGCGACGGCGAAGCCGTCCCGACGATGTTTGTGTTCAACAACGGCGACCGGACGCTGAGCGTCATCGATGCCGAGGACGATGAGCTCGTCACCTCGGCGTTCCTCGGGACCACCGCCTCCTTCCCGGCCAACCAGTACTCCACCGGTGCCGAGTCCGACCACGACGTGCTCTGGCTCAACGTCTCCGGCGGCGTCCGCGCAGTCGACCAGCGCACGCTCGAGGAGCTGGCGTACGTCGAGACCGGGTTCGGCCCGAACTACCCCAACCTGACGCCGGACGGCGACCACCTCCTCATCGCCTCCGGCGGCACGACCGGGATGGCGCCCGAGGGCGACGCAAACCACGCGATCTTCCGCGTCGACGCGAACCGCGACAGCGACACCTTCGGCGAGGTGACCGCGGAGATCGAGACCGGCTACGTCGGCCCCTGCGACATGACGCTCGGGCCGAACGGCGACTACGCGTTCGTCGTCGACGTCGCCGACGAGGCGATCCGGGTGCTGAGCGTCGACCCGTTCGAGACGGTGACCCGGATCGACGCGGGCGAGCCGGTCACCGAGGGGAACGTCCTCCCGTTCATGTGTACCGCCTCCTTCGACGGCGACCTGCTCCTCGTCGAGAACGGCGAGGGGACGCTCGGCGGCGACCCCGAGGTGCCCCGCGAGGGCTCCGAGAGCGTCTGGGACATTTCCGACCCGGAGAACCCCGAGGAGATCGCGAAGGTCACACGCGACGACGGACTCCCGGGCGCGCCGATCACGAGCGAGGTCGCCCCGGACAACACCGCCGCGTACCTCTTCATACCGGGCGAGGGCGTCGGCGTGATCGACTTAGAGGCCAACGAGTACGCGACGACGCTTGATGTCGGCGGCAGCAGCATCGCCGGCGCGTGGGGCCCGAACCGAGAGAAGCTGTACGTTCCGGTCCAGGACGCCAACCAGGTCGCGGTGATCGACCATGCGAACCGCGAGGTGGCGACGACGATTGAGGTCGGCGAGGCCCCCACAGGCGCCGCCGCCGGCACCGTCCGCCCCGAGAGCGACGCGGTGTCGAGCCTTCAGGCCTCGCTCGCGTCGCTCGGCATCACCTTCGGCGACATGGAGGCGTCGTGGTGTATGGACGACCACTGCTACTGCGGCTGATGGTCGACGAACCCCCGGAGGCCGACGGCGACGAGAGCGGCGACGCGACGCGCCGCGGACTCCTCCGCGCCGCGGCCGGCGCGACGGTCGCGGGCGCAGCGAGCACGGCCGGCTGCCTGAGCGTCTCGACGCCCGCCAACGTCGCCTCGCAGTACGAGGTGACGGGCAACGTCGCCCACTTCGTCGGCCCGAGCTGGCTGGCCGAACACCGCGACGACGCCGTCGTCCTCGACGCGCGGAACGCGGCGCGGTTCCGCGAGGAGCGGATCTACGGCGCCCGCCGCGTTCCCTTCGACGCGATCACGAGCCGGACGGGGACGGACGACGGCGCGGTTCCGGACGCCGACGCGATCGCGGCCGCGTTCGGGTCCGTCGGCGTCGCGCCCGACGACGACGTGCTCGTGTACGGCGCGAGCGTCGGCTCGCGGGTCACGCGGACTGCGTTCGCGCTCGCGGCGATCGGCCACCGCGGCAAAATCAAGGTGCTGAACGGCGGCCTCGACGGGTGGAACGGCCGGCTCGGGACGGGGTCGGGCCGGGATGTCTCGACGGCCGACTACGAGCCCGACCCCGCGCCCTCGACGTGGGTCACCCGCGAGTGGCTCGCCGAGCGGGTCGGCTCGTTCAACGACGGTGGGCCCGGGCTGGTCGACGTGCGGGTGCCGGAGGCGTACCTGGCCGCGGCCGGCTCGGCCGCGCTGAACGACGACCACGAGCGCCACGGCCACCTCCCGGGCGCGATCGATGTCCACTGGGTAGGGAACGTCTCCGGCCGCCGAATGACGGAGCCGGGGCGCCTCGTCCAGCTGTACGAGGGCGAGGGCGGGCTCGATCCGAGCGACACCGTCGTCGTGTACGGCGACGACAACGTGGATCCGACCTCGACGTGGCTCACGCTGCGGGCGATCGGTTTCGATGACGTCCGCGTTTACGACGGCGGCTTCGGTGAGTGGGCGAACGCGGACGACCGCGGGCGACACCCGGTCGAAACGGCGACGAATGTCGTGGTCGAGACCGAGGGGAGCGTCGGCGGCGACGACAGCAGCGGCGACTTCTCCTGTACGGGATGAACTCGGACGGTGCCGGCGAGGGAGCGGAAGACGCGCCGAACCGTGTCGTCGCCGTCCCCTGCGAGGGCGCCGACGTTCTCGCGCTGTTCGCGCTCGCCACGGGCGACTCGCTCGGCGAGGTGCCGGTCGGTAGCCACCCGGTCCACGCGACGACGACTGCCGACCGGACGTTCGTCGCGACGATGGGCGAGCGGTCGGTGACCGCGGTCGACCCCGGTGGCGAGGTGACCCGCATCGACACCGGCGTCTTGGGCCCTTCGCACTTCGCGAGCGCGAACGGCGAGCTGTACGTCGCCTGTTCGGCCGGCGACGCGCTCGCGGTGATCGATCCGGTGGAACTGGCACGTACCGACCGGATCGGCGTCGGCGCGGAGCCGCACGAACTGGCCGTCGCGCCCAACGGCGACCGCCTCTACAGCGGCAGTCGGCGAGACGGCCTCGTCGATGTCGTCGATACCGCGACTCACGAACGGATTGGTACGGTCAACGTGGGCCCGGAGGCGAGGGTACAGGGTGTCGCGCTCACGCCCGACGGGCACCACGGGTACGCCGTCGATCAGGACGGAGACCGGATCGTCGTATTCGAGCCGGCTAGTCACGGGGACGAAGAGCCAGACGCACCTGCGACCCGAGTCGGCCACGTTCGCAAAGCGGCCGCGGTCGGGGCGGACCCGTACGACCTCGTCGTCACTGCCAACCGCGTGTTCGTCCCGGGGAGGGCCGACGGGACGGTCCACGAGTTCTCGCCGGACCTGACGCTCGAAGCGGTCCACGACGGCTTCTCCCGCCCAGTCGACCTGTTCAAAGCGAACGGTCACTGGTGGGTGATCGACGCCGAGGCCGCTCGACTTCGCTCGCTCGATGGCGAGGTCGTCGACACGAACGTGCCGGGGCTCGTCGCAGCACCGGTGGGCGGCGGGCGGCTCGTGGTGTCTCACTACGACGACAACCGGATTTCGCTCGTCGACGTCGCGGACGGGATCGTCTGGACCGCCGACACGCCGGCGTACCCGTTCGGCGCGGTCGTGGTCTGACGCGTCACAGGCCGCGGGGAACCCTGCCGGAGTCGCCGCCGTAATTCCTCCGTTGGCCGTCTCTCGCCCGTGAAGGTAGCATACGTCTTTGCGACGGCCGGACAGACCATCGACTACGTGCTCGGCGACATGATCCTCCCGCAGCTGGAGGCGGGCGCGCACGGCGCCGACGTGGTCGGCATGTTCTTTTTCCACGACAACACGTACGCGCTCCGGGAAGACGACCCGCTCGGTCAGCGGCTCGCGGACGTTGCGGCCGAGCAGGAGATCCTGCTCATGCTCTGTGACCAGTGCGCGACGCGCCGCGGGCTCGCCGAGTTCGACCACACCGACGACCACGGCCGCGACCACTACAGGCCGACGGACACCGTCGAGGGCGCCACAGTCGGCTGCTTCCCCGACCTCTACGAGGCGCTCGGTGAGGCCGGCGTCGACCAAGTCATCACGCTGTAGCTCCCGCGTTCTCCGACCCCGCACCGTTTTTGACGCGCGCCCCGAACGACGCCGCATGGACGCGTCCGCGTTCGACGACCCCAATGGGCGCCCCGTGACGGCGGTCACGGCTGCGGAGATGCGGGCGGTCGACCGCGTTGCCGTCGAAGCGATCGGCCTCGATCTCCGCCGGATGATGGAACACGCCGGCCGGGGACTCGCCGAGGCCGTCCTCGACGTCCGGTCGAGCGACGGGAGCGACGGCCACATCGCGGTGCTCGCCGGAAACGGGGGGAACGGCGGCGGTGGCCTCGCGTGTGCCCGCCACCTCGCGAACAGGGACCTTCCCGTACGGGTCGTTCTCGACCGAGACCCCGCTTCGGTCGACGGCGTCACCGCGGAGCAACTACGAATCCTGGAAGCGATGGACGTGTCGATCGGATCGCCCGACAGAGACACGGATACCGACACGGCGCTCGACGGTTTCGTCGTCGACGCGCTGATCGGCTACGGACTGACGGGGGCGCCCCGCGGCGCCGCCGCGGAGCTGATCGAGGCTACGGGCGATGCGGCGGAAACGGTCGTGTCGCTCGACGTCCCGTCCGGGACGAACGCGACCACCGGTGAGACCCCGGGAGCCGCGGTCGAGCCGGACCACACGGTCACGCTCGCGCTGCCGAAAACCGGGCTCGCGGCTATCGGCGGCGACCTCCGCCTCGTCGACCTCTCGATTCCCGCGACGGTGTACGACCGGCTCGACATTGAGTACGAGGACCCTTTCGGCGACGAGTTCGCCGTCCCGCTGTCGAGGCGCTGAGAGGCGATGGTCGGCGCGGACCTACTCGTCCGCCAGCTCGTACGCCAGGCGGTGCGGCATCAGCGCCAGCGTCCGGACGATCGCCGCGAGCGCGACGAAGATCCCGACGAGGACGTGCGCGACGCCGCCGAGCTTTAGCCACAACAGCACGGAGGGGAACGAGTGGATCGTCGCGAGCTGCGAGTTGAGTGCGGTTTCCCCCGCCCGGTCCGCGCCGCCGCCGGCGAGGCTCCACCCGGTGTGAGTGGTGAAGTACTCCTCCAACAGCGGGTGGAACGCGGTGATCTCCACGAAGAGCGCGAACCCGACCAGCAGGTAGCCGACGGCGGCGAACGCAGCCCCGATCTTGAGCATCCGCTTGATCCCGGCCATCGTCGATTCCATCTCAGCGGTCGTGAGCGGCTCCAACGCGGCCGCCTCGGTCTCGGCTGCCATACCCTCCACGACGCGACGCTCTACATAAACGCTCTCTGAGGGGCGCGTGACACGGTTACGTTCATGTGACTCCCTCACACGACACTCGATCGTCGACCGGCGAGGGATCGACGTTCGACGGGGCGGTTACGTCACACTCACCGGAGGGTTATACCCCGTGAGACGGAGGGTTCAGCCATCAATGGCGCCAGTGATCGGCGACGCGAAGCGCGGCACGAGCGGCGACGGACGCACGGGCCCGACGGAGGAGCGACGGACCCGATGAGCGCCGAGAGCGCACGCGACCCCGAGCGGGTCGCGACGTGGAGCGACCTCGGAGACCGGGAGCCCACCCACGCCCGAGCGGCCGGCGTCGACCTCGTCGTTGTCCGGTACGACGACGAGGTGTCGGTGCTGTACGGCCGGTGTCTCCACCGCGGCGTGCTCCTCGGCGACGGCCACGTCGAGGGCGAGGACCTCATCTGCGGCGTCCACGGCTGGGACTACCGGTACGACACCGGGATCAGCGAGTACGACAACTCCGAGCGGTTAGAGAAGTTCCCGGCGTGGGTCGAGGCCGACGACGACGGCGAGGCGGCGGTGTACGTCGACGCGGCGGCGGTCGCCGAGTGGGCCGACGACCACCCGGAGCCGTACGACTTACCGGACGGCGCCGAGGAGGCAGACGACGTGGACGCCGCCGTGAACCCCGAGTTCTACGGGGAGCCGGAGGCCGAGACCGAGCCGCACACCCACTACATCCAGAAGCTCGCCCGCGAGGGGCCCGAGGGGATCGGCGAACACGGGAGCGTCTCCGCGATGGGAGTTCCGCGGACGGAACTGCCGAGCTGGAACGACCTCCAGATCCTCACCGCCCAGCTCGACCGCACCCCCCTCGACGACGAGGCTTCGGTCGATTCGGAATTGGTGATCGGCCCGAACGCGGAGAACCCGCTCAAACTGGAGATCCCGGTGTTCGTCAGCGACATGAGCTTCGGCGCGCTGAGCGAGGAGGCGAAGGTCGCCGTCTCGAAGGGCGCCGACGCGGCCGGCACGGGGATCTGCTCCGGGGAGGGCGGCATGCTCCCCGAGGAGCAGGCGGTCAACTCGCGGTACTTTTACGAGTACGCCACGGGGAAGTTTGGCTGGGACATCGAGAAGGTCGCGGACGTACAGGCGTTCCACTTCAAGGCCGGACAGGGCGCGAAGACCGGTACCGGCGGCCACCTCCCGGGCGAGAAGGTCCAGGGGAAGATCGCGGAGGTCCGGGGTCTCGAGCCGGGCACCGACGCGGTCAGCCCCGCGCGGTTCGACGATTTGGAGACGCCCGACGACTTCGCGGCGATGGCCGACCGCGTCCGCGAGGTCAGCGGCGGCATTCCGGTCGGGTTCAAACTCTCCGCGCAACACGTTGAGGACGACATCGACTTCGCGCTGGAGGCCGGGGCGGACTACCTAATCCTCGACGGCCGCGGCGGCGGGACGGGCGCGGCGCCGGACGTGTTCAAGAACAACATCTCGGTGCCGACGATTGCGGCGATTCCACGGGCACGCCGCCACCTCGACGCGCGCGACGCGGACGACGTGACGCTGATGGCCACCGGCGGGCTTCGCACCGAGTCCGACTTCATCAAGGCGCTGGCGCTCGGCGCCGACGGCGTCGCGGTCGCGAACGCCGCGATGCAGGCGATCGGCTGTCTCGGGATGCGGGCGTGCGACTCGAACAACTGCCCGGTCGGGATCGCGACGCAGAAGGAGGGGCTCCGGAACCGACTCGTGATCGACTCGGCCGCCGAGGGGCTCGCGAACTACTTTGCCGCGACGGTGAAGCTGATGAAGGTGATGGCCCGCGCCTGCGGTCACGACGTGCTGACCGAGTTCGAGCGCCGCGACCTGACGACGTGGAAACGGGACGTCGCCGACCTCACCGGCGTCGAGTACGGGGGCGTGGGGGCGGAGGGGCGTCGGCGGTGAACGGTCGGCCAGACTCAGTGATCCGGCTCGGTGATGACCAGCGGCTCACTCGAGCGAGTCAGGTTGGTGAAACGCGTCTGGACCGTGGTCGTCCAGCCAGGTGAACGCATAAAGTCGTCGCGCCGGTAGTCGTTCGAGCCGACGACCGTCCGCCGCGGCGCCCGTGGTCGGATCCCACGTCGTCCCGTCGCCGGAGACGCCACCGTCGGTCGTCTCGAACTCGTGACCGGGGTCCGCGTACGCGTGGATACCGTCATCCGCCGCGAAGGCGACCACGTCCCGGTCGCCGACTGTCGCCCGCGCGACGCCGCCGGCCGCCCGCACCCGAGAGAACGCGAAGCCGAGCGCGTCGCCGTCGAACTCGACGCCCAACACGACGGTTTTCGGATCGAGGTCCGCGGGGCTGTCCCACTCCCGGGTGTCGGCCGCGCCGCGGTGTGCCGCGAGCCCGAACCCCTCGCCCGCGGCGTACGCCTCGTACGGCGACTCGGCGTAGTCGATCGGCGCGGGCTCGTCGTCGTCGCTCGCGGCCTCGCTCTCTCCACCCGGCGGGTCGAGGACGACGCCGTCCGGGTACGACTCGCGGAACTCCCGGGCAGAGAGCATTGCCGCCGGGCGGACGGCGATCGATTCGCCCTCGAACGCACCGTCGATACACTCGCCGGTCGACTGCTTCCACTCGCTTTCCGTCTCGCGGTCGTACATCACGAGGTCGTCGTCCGCGAGCTTTCCGGAGACGCCGAACTCAAGCGTCCGCCCCGCGTGGCTCCGGTCGTACACGACCGCGCTCCCGCAGAGCGGACACCACGTGACGGCGATCGGATCGCCGCCGTCGCCGCTGTCGAGGGCGTCGTTCACGATCTCGTGGAACTGGAGGTACCGCACGGGGTACGCGCGCGGCGGATCGGCGTCTGTCACGGCGACGACGCGGTCGTCGGCGTCCCCGTCGTACGCGCCGCTGAACCGGGGCTCGTCGACGCTCGGGATCGCGTCCCGCGGGAGGACTCGTCGGACGGTCACGTCGGTGACTGGCGCTCGCCCGACATAACTCGGTTGCTCGCGGGTTGGGGGCGTCACCGCACAGCGCCGCGCCGCTTATTCGACTGGCCGCGCACTGGCGGGTATGAAACGCGTCCGCGTCGACGATGTGGAGAACTCGCTCCAGCCGGCCGCGGTGATGCGACCGCTCACCGACGCTCTCGGGCTGACGGACATGGCCGTGAACTACTACGAGCTCGAACCGGGCGACAGCTTCGCGTTCGCGTACCACAGTCACGAGGTTCAGGAGGAAGCGTTCTACGTCATCTCCGGTACCGCGACGTTCGAAACGGAGGAGGGGCCGGTCGAGGTGGGCGCAAACGAGGTCGTGCGGTTCGGTCGCGACGAGTTCCAGCGCGGCTGGAACCGCGGCGACGAGCCGGTCCGCGCGCTCGCGCTCGGCGCCCCGCTGGAGTACGGCGAGATGCCGCGGCTCCGGTACTGCCCCGACTGCGACGCCGAGCGGGACAGCGAGTTCGACCGCGTCATCGAACCGGGCGACGATGGCGAGGGGTCGGGGCGCGAGGCCGTCGTCACCCGGTGCCTCGAGTGCGGCGCCGAGACGGGCCGCTGGTACCGCGGATCGATGGACGGAGAGGTGCCGTAGGGCGATGTCGGAGCCCCGCGCTCCCGAGCCGGTCGAGCGATTCCTCGCCGATAACCGGGCAGACCTCGTAGAGACCGCGGAGGTGCTCCTGGGCCACGATACCGCGAACCCGCCGGGCCACACCGCGACCGCGGCCTCGTGGATCGCCTCGCGCTTGGAGGGGGCCGGCGTCGACGTCGAGCGGATCGCGGTCGACCCGGAGAAGCCGAACCTCGTCGCGACGCTGCCGGGCGTCGCCGACCGGACGCTCTGTCTCGTCGGCCACCACGACACGGTCCCGTTCGACGCGTCGGAGTGGTCGCGCGATCCCCTCGGCGAACGCGACGGCGGCCGGCTCTACGGCCGCGGCGCGACGGATATGAAGGGCGCCGTCGCCGCGATGGCCCACGTCGCGCTCGCGTACGCCGAGACCGACGCGGCACCGCCGGTCGACCTGCAGTTCGCGTTTGTGAGCGACGAGGAGACCGGCGGCGACGCCGGCCTCCCGAGCGTCAGAGAGGCGATCGAGTTCGTGCCCGACGCCTGCGTCATCGGGGAGACCACCTCGCGGGACGGCCGCTGCGCGGTGTCGATCGCGGACCGCGGCGCCATCTGGCTGACGTTAGAGGCGACCGGTGAGGCCGCACACGGGTCGCGGCCGATGCTGGGTATCAATGCTATCGACCGACTGACGGCCGCGATCGATCGGCTCAAACGAGAGTTCGGGACCCGAGAGCTGGACGTCGCCCCAGAGATGGAGCCGATCGTCGAGGAGTCGGTCGGCTTCCACGGGGAGGAGCTAGACGCCGAGACCGTCCGCGATCTGTTCCGGTATCCGACGGTCAACCTCGGCGTGATTGAGGGCGGGAGCGCGGTCAACACCGTCCCGGCGTCGGCGCGCGCAGAGATCGACATCCGACTGACCGCGACCGTCAAGACTCACGACGCGCTCGGGTCGATCCGGCGCTGTCTCGGCGGGATAGAAGGGATCTCGGTTGCGGACGTCTCATGGAGCCGCGGGAGTTACGAACCGATCGACTCGCCGCTGGTCGAAGCGAGTACGGCCGCGGCGGAGTCGGTCGTCGAGGGGCGGATCTACCGCCGAAGCGCGACCGGCGGCGGGGACGCGAAGGATCTGCGCCATGACGGGATTCCGACCGTGGAGTTCGGCTTCGGGACGGACACCGCCCACGCGGTCGACGAGTACACAACGGTCGACGCGCTCGTCCGGAACGCCAAGGCGTACGCGCGGCTTGTCGGTGAGTTCGCAGCTCGGGTCGACGACGGAACCGCCGGTTCCGACGACCGCTGAATTCGGTCAGTCCCCGCCGTACGTGTGGAAGTCGACCGCCTGTTCGAGTAGTTCGTCAGGAATGCCAGGGACCTCCTCGTCGCGAACGGGGCCGGCCTCCCGCAGCGCCTCGGGCGTCCGCGGGAACTCCCGGAGCGCGAAGTGGATCGAGATACCGGCCTTCGCGCCGTCAGCGAGAGCGATCGGGAGCTGGTTGTGGCCCGGCGTCACGTCGCCGACAGCGTACACGCCGTCGACCGACGTTTCGCCGTGGTCACCGACGTCGACCGTCCCGTCGTCGTTGAGATCGCAGCCGAGCTCGCGAGCGAGCCCGTTGTTATACTCGGAGCCGTACATCGCGAACCCGCCCTTGTACTCGCGCGTCGTCCCGTCCTCGAACTCCAACGCCTTCAGCCAGCCGTCCTCGCCGTTCTGTACACCGGAGACGTCCGAACTGACCACGTCGATCGGGTGGTTCTCCAGCATCTCCGCTGTGTCGTCGCTCCACTGCGGCTCGTGGCCCCGCGTGAGGATGTCGACGTTGTCGGTGAAGTTGAGCATGATACCGGCCACGTGCGCGGTGCTCTCGGCGTGCCCCATCACGTACACCGGTTTGTCGACGAACATGTGGGCGTCGCAGTGCAGACAGTAGTGGAGCCCGCGTCCCGTTCGCGGCAGTGGCGGATCAGGGCGCACGTCGTTGAAGCCTGTCGCGAGGACGACCGCGCCAGTCTCGTACACCGCACTGTTCCCCTCTAGCACGATGCGGTCGTCGTCGCCCTCGCGATTACACGAGGCGATCACGTCGCGGTGGAGGTCGCAGCCGTACTCCTCCAGCTGTTCTTTCCCGACGCCGAGCAGCTCGTTCCCGCTCGTCTCCTCTCGCGTGCCGATCAGGTTGTGGACCTCCTGCATCATCGCCGCGCGACCGCCGCCGCGGTCAACCAAGGCGGTGCGGTGGCCTAATCGAGTGCTGTACAGCGCCGCTGTCTGGCCGGCGGGACCCCCGCCGACGACGACCACGTCGTACGACTCAGCGTCGAGTGACTGAGACATACGACCGTAAACACACGGACCGAACAAAAACCCGTGTTGTAGCCGACACGCACAGACGCGGGACGGAACGTGTCGGTGTTTGAAGCGCCGGCCGACCGCGAGACGGGCTACGGCCTGGAGATGCCGAGCGGCTTCCGGCAGTTCTTACAGAGGAACAGATCGTGGTTCTCGTAGAGCTGGAACGAACCGTCGTCCTCCGGTTCGATCTCGGCGACTTCGCCCTCCGTTTCAAGGTCGTCAGTCGAATCGATGCTCGCCTCACACTCGGGGCACTCAATCGTGTCAGACATACTCAACCATACAATCTGTGAGTTTATAAAATAGTTAGTTAATGTGGCGGCGACACATGCGCGGTCCCGATGTCACGTATCGGGGCGTCCGAGATGCTGATTCGGTGACGTTGCGCCGCCGCGCTCGCCCTCTCTCTCAGTCCCGGTACGCGCAGTGGAATCCGGCGGCGTGCCGGTAGAACGCCGGAATAACCGTCCCGCGAAGGTCGGCGTCGGGGTCGTCCGCGAACTCGAGACCGACCCAGACGCGGGCGTCGTCGACCGCGGCCACGACGTGCGGCGGGAGTTCGTAGGCGCCGGTCGCGGTGAGATACGCTCTCGTGAACGCGTCCGCGAGACGATCGAGGAACCGCTCGGTCGGCTCGAAGGTGTCCCAGCCGTCGGCGACGAGCCGGTAGTAGGTGCGCCGGATCAGTTCCGACCCGTCGTCGATGCCGTGGTCGTCGAACGATGCCGTCGTCGTACAGTCGTCAGTATCGTCGTCTCTATTCGTGTAGTCTGTGCTTTCGTCCATACGAATGAAGACGCGTGGTTACTATAAGTAACCACCATGCGCGTGCGCCTCAGTCGCACACCCGGACTGATCTCATTCCCTGCGCAAGCTGGTCGGTGCTCATAGAATTGCTAACTTTCGTGTACGAGGCGGCCCTAGCCTGAGCGATGAGTGTCCGTGGCCGTCCAGTCTCGTTCTGGCTCCTACTTTTGCTGCTTGGACAGCTATCGGTTCGCGCGCTCGCCGGTGGCACAGCGCTACTTGTGTCCCCATCCGGCGAACTCGTGGGACTGCCGACCGGGCCGCTCGACAACGCACCGATCGAGAACTTCCTCCTTCCGGGTTTCGCGTTGTTTCTGGTGTTCGGTATGGTGTCATCGATCGTCTGTTACGGGCTTTATACGCGGCGAGCGTGGGCGCGGCCGGGAGCGATCGGTGTCGCGCTGGCGCTCCTCGTCTGGGTGATCGTGGAGGTAGTCGTCGGGTTCTCCCGGCCGACGCTCTACCTGAACGTCGCGACTGCGGTCGGTGTCGCGGGGGCCGCTCTGTCCCCGGCGGTACGTACCGACCGACGGGACGAGAGCGCGTAAGCCTCCGGTGTCTCTTCATTGCTGTCCGACAATGCCGGTCCGGTGTCTTCCGTGTCCGGCGCTCAGCAACGCAGATCTGAATAAAATGCGGCCGCTGGAACAGTTTACAGGACAAGATATTCGGCGGAAACAGAGTGAAACAGCAAGACGCGTCGACGGCCGCCGCGGTCCGGAGGCCGTCGGACCGTCTCAGCGCTCCCCGTCCTCACTCCAGCGCCGCCCGAATCTTGTCGGCGCCAGTGACGCCAACGAACCGCTCGACCTCCTCGCCTCCGCGGTAGATCGCGACCGTGGGGATCGACCGGACGCCCGCCTCGGCGGCGAGTCCGTTGTGCTCGTCGGTGTCGACGCCGAGCACCGGGGCATCGATCGTCCCGGACAACTCCTCGAGGATGGGCGTTTGCTGCTTACAGGGGCCACACCAATCCGCGAAGTAGTCGACGACGACCTGGTCGTTCTCCGCGATCGTCTCCTTGAAAGATGCCGCGCTTTCCACGTCGATGATTCCGCCCGCCTGTGCGCCGTCGCCGGAAGCCGCGTCGGATGACATACGTGGTTAGAGGATTCCCGACGGTATATTGGTTCCCGAACCGCGCGGTAAGCGGGTTACCGACAGGTCACCGACCGCGAGAACCTCCCTCCATCATGTCGGTTGGTAACACAAATACATTTCCGCCATGGTCTTATCAACTAGACAATCGTTCACCGACCATGCCAGTCGAGTCGAACGCGCCGTCGGTACCGAGCGACAAGGACGCGATCCTCAGCGCGCCGCGCGACGACGGTGCGAACGTCCTCTTGACCGCGAACAGATACGACGATCCCGAGCGCGGCCGCCACGGGGCGATCATCGAGGAGACGTCGGCGTTCCGGTCAGACATCGAGTTATTCTACGACCTCCACACACTCGCGTGGAACGCCGACGAGGGACACACGCTGGACGCGAGAGACGACGCCGTCGAGAGCGACGTCTCGTACGCGTCGAGCACGGTCCCGGAGATCACTCTCGAGAATCGCTTTGACGAGCCGGGATCTACCGGAGCCATCACGCAGCGCGTCGTCGCGAGTGTCGACACCTGCGGCCTTCTGATCGAAACCGAGGCCGACTTCGAGACAGTCGCCGAGCGGACGTTCTACACCGTCGCCGACCTCGGGATCCACGGCCACGACCACGAGGACCCCAACGCGGTCCAGGAGGCGTTCGTCACCGAGCGGGATGGTGCGGAACTGGTGGTCGCGACCGACGGCGACCGGTGGCTCGCGCTCGCGCAGGACCGGGACGGGGACCGCGAGTTCGACGGCCGCCGGATCGGTCACACCGGCGTCACGGCGGGGCCTGACCGGAGCGCCTGGGCGGACATCTACGAGGGGAACGACGGGTTCATTGACGACGCCGAGGGGGCCGAGGGGAACCTCGACGTGGGCGTCGGGCTGTACGTCGGCGAGACCGACGCGGCGTCGTGGCTCACTGGGGTGGGGTTCGGGTATGGCGAGGAGTCGGCGATCGAACACGCCCTCCGGCTCCTCGATCGGGGGTACGAGTCGGAGCGGGCGTCGTTCGCGACAGCGTGGGAGGAGTGGCACGAGACGGTGTCGGACGGCCCGACGGACGACCCCGCGGTCAACGACCTGTACGAGCGGTCGCTGACGGCGATGAAGTGCGCGCAGGACGGCTGCTGCGGCGTCATCGCCGGCGCGTTCAAGCCGAGTGACATGACATACAAGTTCATCTGGCCGCGCGATCAGGTGATCATCACGCAGGCGCTGATCGCGGCCGGGGCCGAGCACGAGGCGCGACTCGCGCTCCGGTGGTTCGACGAGAACCAGATCACCGGCGACGTCGTCGACGACCGGGGGATCGACCGACACGGGACGTGGTGGCAGAACTACTACGTGACGGGCGAGGCCCACTGGCGGGCGCTCCAGCTCGACCAGGTCGGCGGCCCGATATACGCACACTGGCTCGTCTGGCGGGAGACGGGCGACGACGACCTCCTCGACGAGCATTACGACATGTCACGCCGCGCCGCGGAATTCCTCCTCTCGTACGACAACGGGTACGGCTTCCCAAAGAAGCACCAGGACCCGTGGGAGGAGATCTGGGGCCACAGCACCGAGGGCACCGCAGCCGCGATCGCGGGGCTGCGCGCCATGGGCGAACTTGCCGACGCGCGCGGCGACGAGGCATTCGCAGATGAGTGCCGCGAGCAGGCGACGGTGTGGGCGGATAACTTCGAAAAATACTGTTTCAAGTCCACACCGTACGGCGACGCACTCGTCACGGCCGACAGCCCGGAGACGCCGTCCGACCCGTCGGCCGACGCTCGGCCAGACGCGGCGGCGTTCATGGCCGTCTGGCCGTGGAACGTCGTCGACGCGGACAGCGATTCCGTCGCCGCGACGCTCGCAGCTGCTGACGACGAGGCGTGGGTCGCAGGCGATTCCCCCTGTCTCGGCAGATATCCCGGGGATCGCTACACCCCGACTGGTACCGTTGAGGACGGTGGCTGGCCGCTCTGCGAGGCGTACGCCGACGCCGCTCGGTGGCTCGGCGGGACCGACTCGGGCGCAGTCGCCGACCACGTGTTCGAGGACGCCCGCGAGTGGACGACGAGCGCCGGGCTCCTCCCGGAGCGTGTCGACGGGAGCGGCCGGGTCAGGTGGAACTCGAACCTCCAGTGGAGCCAGGCGACGTACTTGCTGCTCGTCGAAAACCACGTCCGCAACGAGGCGTTCGGGCTGGCCCCCGGGAGTGACACGGAATAAAAACGGAGTGGACGGCCGACGGCGGGCGGCGCTACTCCGACGCGACTGCGTCGAGCGCCGCCGACCGCCACCGATCGATCGCGCGAGCGACGAGGTCCTCGGAGGGCTCGTCGTTGATGTAGTACTGGTAGACGTGGCCCCCCTCGTCGAGCAGTCGGCGGCCCCGGGTCACGAGACCGGTCTCCCGGAGCCGCTTCAGCGACCGGTTCACGTTGCTGCGGTCGCGGTCGAGATGACCGGCCAGTTCGCTCGTCGTCGCTCCCGTGACCTCGACGACGGCGTCGTACGTTCGGACGTCCTGTTCGCCGAGGCCGAACACCGTCCGGAACACCTCATCTCGATCGGGGGCCTTCACCGCGAGTTCCGGCTCGTCGGCTCTCGCTCCCCGCTGACCGGCTCCGCGCTCGGCCCGCGTGTCGGGAGAGAGGTCCGTCTGCAGGTCGGTTCGGCTACTCATCGTCCGTCACCTCTCTGCCGGGGCGACCGGGAACGTGCGGGGTCGTTGGCTTCCGCGTCCGCTCCGCCCCGTTCTCAGTCAAGTGTTCGCGGCCCCACCTGAGCATCGGATCGAGGACCGCCTCCAACTCTTGGCCCCGACTGGTCAGCGCGTACTTGACCCGAACCGGCTTCTCGCTCACCACCTCGCGGTCGACGAGCCCCTCCGCTTCGAGCGTCGAGAGGCTGTCCGAGAGCATCTTGTTCGACACATCGTCGATGGCCGCGGCGAGTTCGCTGAACGTGTGCTCTCCGTTCAGCAGCTGCGTGAGGATGACCGGGTGCCACTTGTGGCCCAACACGTCTGCGACCTCGATGAGGAGGCGCTGCGTGCGCTCGTGCGAGCCGTCGAGTCGGGACAGCGGGATCCGTTCGGTGCTCATATACTGTGAGTCATGCGCCACCAGTATGGTCACCCACGCTACGTGTCTCGGGTGAGGGGTACCGAGACACATAGGTATCCGGTCAGCAGCGTGTAGCTTCACTCGTCGTCGACGAACGACGAGACAAGCGCATGTTCCGCAGAGCGGAGGTGTTGATGGAGCGTCGACGAGGCGATATCGAGGCTCTCGGCTATTTCCTCGGCAGTGTGGTCGCGAGGCCAGTCGTAGTACCCCTTCTCGTAGGCCGTCTCCAGTACCGACCGCTGCCTGTCAGTAAGACCCGCCGCGCCGTCAGTCGGGACCGGAAGGTCCGCCCCACGTGTCAGTGTCTGGCGCTTAGCGACCAGCTCGACGTCGTTCCAGTACTCCGAGAGCGCGTCAAGCACGCGTGTGACGTCTTCGTCGCTCGGAACCTCGGCGATCAGCCTCGTGTCGCCGTCGCTCGCGTGGAGCGACACCAGTCCGAACCCGGCCTCGGCGAGCAGCCCCGGCGGCGCGCCCGCCACGGTGACCTCGACGAGACACGTCTCGCCGCGACACTCGACGAGTCGGCACCCGCGAATTTCGGGGTACTCGTCGAGGAAGGCTCGGATCTCATCGAAGTCTCCATGCGTAATCCGCGTCTCATACGCGTGCGTGTCATCACCGTCGGCGACGCTCCCGAGGTGGTCACACCGGCAGTCGAACGCCGCGGACAGGTCACCCAGCGGACTTGCGAAAGAGAACTCCAGCTCGACCGCGTCGCTCTCGATCAGCGTGTTTCGGCGTCGGTCAGCGATGATAGCGAATCCGAGCGTCTCCCCGAGCAGCTCAAGCCCGCTCTGTGTCGTCTCGGTGAATCCGCTCTCTTCGGTCCCGGCCACGGCAAGCACGCCGAACCGCTGTCGGCCGCAGGCCACGGGGACTGCGGCGGCGATGGACTCCGTGTTGGCGTCCGCCGCAGTCCCGTTTTCGGACTCGAATCGCCGCCGCTGGACGACTGCGGCGTCCCGTTCATTGGCCTGCCGGACCAGTTGCCGCGCGAACGGCGACGTGAGGAATGACTCCGCGTTGGTCTCGCTGAACGAGTCCGTCGCGACCGAGCTGGAGTCGATCGTCACGGCATCGGCGTCGTCTCCCGTCCCGATAGTCGCGATCCACGCTGCTTCGTACAACGACGATTTGGCGAGGTCGTCACAAATAGACTGTTTGACCGCCGCTCCGCTGGTCGCCCGTAGTACTGAACGAATCACTTCGGTGACGAGGGAGTTGAACCGAGCCGCCGCCGTCAGCTCCTCGCGGCGACGCTCCAACTGGCTCTGACGGGACCGGAGCCGCTCGTCGCGTTCGGCGCGGGTCAACGCCGAGTGGACCACGCCGGCGAACAGTTCGATCAGCCGGATATCCTCCTCCGTTAGCGTCGCCTCGCGGTCGAAAACGCTCAGTACCCCAAACTCGCCGAGCGGAACGTGGACCTCGGCCCGACACGGGTCGTCGGTGTACGCGTCGTCTTCTCTTGACTCGTTTCGGACCGTTGCCTCGCTTCGGTACGCCGCACCGGCGTTTGACGACTTGAGGTCGTACGCGACCGCCTGCCGGACGAGCGCCGCGGCCGCATCCGATGTCGCGGTCCGCACCAGTTCGTTGGCGTCGGGGTCGTACAGTCGAACGCAGGCGAGCTCGTGGCCTAGCGCGTCAACGACCGTCCGGATTGCGATTCGACTCACCTCCTCGCGGTCGGCCGCAGCGAGGAGCTCACGGCTCGCCTCGGTCACCCCAGTTAGGCGGCGTTCCCGACGACGCTCTTCACTCACGTCGCGGGCAACACAGACGAACTCACCGCCTTCGAGACCCGTCACCGACGCGCGGACTGGCAGCTCGTCGCCGTCCGTTCGGGAGGCCGTCAGGTCGCCGCGCCACTCTCCGGAATCGACGACCGTCGGTCGACAGTCGAGTTCGAACCGATCCGGGCTCGCGTACAGGTCGTCCCAGCTCCTACCGGCGATCGCGTCCGGGTCATCGTACCCGAACAGGGAGGCGTAAGCGGCGTTCGCGTGGACGACGACACCGTCCGCGTCAAGCACGGCGATCCCGTCGTCAGCCGCGGCCATCGCTGCTGATCGGCGGCGCAGTTCACGCTCGTGCTCTGTCCGCGCCGATGCGTCCCGTACGATCGTGAGTATCTGGTCGTCCTCACCGAACCGGACGGTCGTCGCGGTGACATCGACGGGAACGACCTCGCCGCCCCGCGTGTGACACGACAGCTCTGCGGTGAACCCGCTCCCCCTGTCGCGGACGCACTCGACGAACGACTCGAAGACATCGTAGTCGTGCGGGTGGATATCCGGTGGGCCGAGCGAGAGGAGGCGCTCTCGGTCGTACCCGAGCAGCTCGCACGCCTGGTCGTTACACCGCAGGATGCGGTTCGCCTCTGGGTCGATGACGAGGACCGCATCGGGGGTGTGCTCGAACAGCCGTTCGAAGATCGTCGACTCCGGGTCGTCGCCCGTCACAGAACCGGATTCGGGCACATCGCTCATGACGCCAGGCGAAGCGGGGAGTGTCCGTCGTTCATTCGGTGTGCCTCTCGACTAGTTCGTTCGGTACGCACGCTTAAGAAACCAATCGCGGAGTGGGCAATTAGATCAATTCGGCCTCGCCCGCGCACTCGTCAGGACATCGTGAGCAGTTCATAGCCGTCGGCGACGAGGGCCGCGACGTCCGGACCGTGCTCTTCACCGGCCGTTCCGAGAAGTGGGATTCCCTCCGTTCGACAGCCCGCCGTCGCGTCGAACGCGGCCGCACAGTACGCACAGGCGGCGATCCCGACCTCGCCGGCCACAGCCCTGTCGAGCGCGTCGCGGAGCGGGTGGTCTGCCCGCGTCGCTAGCTCTTTCGGCCATCGAGTTGCCGCCCCGTCGAGAAACACCCGTACGTCGTGGCCGCCGTCGGCGAGCCGGAGCGCGTACTCCACCCCGTTGAGCGCGCTCCCAGTTCTGTCGGGCCCAGCGCTGAGCAACACCGCGTACTTTCCCATACGGATCGGCGGTGAGAGCCAATATAAACGCTATCGGGGGACCCGGTTACGTCGTTACTCTGCGGTTACCGGACAGAAGCGCCGACTGAAACTGAGCATTCGGGGTAACCGATTCCCCATCAGTCGTCGGCGGCCGAGACCGTGCCATCGGAGTCTCCTCCGATCGCCGTCGTCTCCGTCCGGTCGTGGGTCCGGAACGTCGCGAGCGACTCTCGGAGGCGGGTCGTCCGCTCCGCTAGGCCCTCCACCTTCTCAGAGACGCGATCCGAGGAGACGGCTTGTTCTTCCGCCGCAGCCGCGACCGACGAGGCGTTCGTCGAGGTCCGCTGGCTGATCTCGGCGACGTCGTCGACCGATGTCGTTACGTCGTTGACCGCGCGGGCCTGCTCGTCCATCGCGTCGGATATCTCTTTGACACCGTCGTCCGCCTCGGTGATGCGGTCATCGATGTCGGCGAGCGCGGCCTCCGCCGCCTCCACCGTGTCGACGCCGGCGTCGATCCGCTCGCGTATCGCCGCCATCTCCGTCACACTCTCGTCGGTCCGCTCCTCGAGTTCGTCGATGAGCGACTCGACCTCCGCGGCGGCCTCGCTCGTCTCCTCGGCCAGGCTTTTCACTTCGTCGGCGACGACGCCGAATCCGGAGCCTGCCTCGCCGGCCCGCGCGGCTTCGATTGAGGCGTTCAGCGCCAGCAGATTCGTCTGATCGGCGATCTCCGTGATCGTGTCGACGATGACGCCGATGCGCTCCATCCCGTCTTCGAGCTGGCCGACAGCCTCCGTCGCGGACCGGGACCGCTCCTCAACGGCGTGGAGTTCCTCGACGGCGCGTCGCGTCGCCGACCGACCCTCATCGCTGAGTTCGGTCGCCCGTTCCGAAGTCGCTGCGACCTGTTCAGCCGAAACGGCGACTTCCTCAGTTGTCGAGGACATCGTCTCCATCTCGCCGGCGATCTCGACGAGCCGGTCGTTCTGTTTCTCCGCGCCGGCGGAGATCTCGTCTATCGACCCGCTCGTCTCGCGGGCGGCCGCGGCGACCTCCTCCGCACTCGTCGTCATCGCGTCGCTCGCGTCCGCCACTTCGTCGGCGAAGCGGCGCACGTCGGAGACAGTAGTCTCGAGCTCCGACAGCGCCTCGTTGAACGCGTCCGCGATCTCGTGGAGCGCCTCCGGGTCGTCGCGCTCGACCGAGAGCCGAGCGGTCAGGTCGCCATCTGCGGCCTCTCCCATCGTTCCCGCGAAGGCCTCAGCGCGCGTCTCGAGCGTGTCCGCAAATCGTTCCGTCTCGCGTTTGGCTTCGCGGGCGCGCTCTCGCTCCGCCTCTACATCCTCGATGCGACCCTTGAGCGCGGTCCGCATCGCGTCGAACGACTCGTAAAGCCGGCCGATCTCGTCGTCTGTTTTCGGTTCGAGATCGACATCAAGATTCCCGTCTTCTAGTGCTTCCGCCCGTCGGCCGAGTTCGTCGAGCTCGCGGATCGTCGGGCGTGCGAGTCCCATTCCGACGGCTCCGAGGCCGACGATGGCGACGCCGATAATCAAGAGGATGTTTCGCGTCACGGCGGCGTGGGCGGCCGGGTCGACGACCCCAGCCGTCTGTCGGATAGTGAAGAGGCCCGTCACCGCGATTGCGGCGATGACGAAGGCGATCGAGAGGCCGAACTTGACGAGCCGGTTCTGTTCCACCACGGCGGGGATGAGTCGACTTCGAACCGCCCTGCGGCGGCTTCGATCCGACGTCACTCGGCCCACCTCCGCCGACGGTCAAGCGGGACGCAGCCCGTGATCTGTCGCGAGTCCATGTGGGTGGCTGTGACAGTCTCCGATTTAATTCGTCGGTGCCGATTATCACGTACGGGTCTCACGGGTAACGGCGACGTAACGGCGTTTCTCGCGGCTCACGTCGCGTTCGTCTCGGGATCCGTTGATACCCTCCGTCTGCCCGAGTCGAACGCCCTCGCGGCGAGAGTTTATTCGTCGCAACCGACGAAAGAGAATCGCATGATTGTGTTACACGCGGTCTTTCCGCTCGATCCCGAGAAGCGCGACGAGGCGCTCGATCTGATCGCCGACCTCGCTGAGAAATCCCGCGCCGAGCCGGGGATGATCGACTACCGGCCGGCGACGGACGTGGACGATCCGAACGTGGTCCGGTTCTTCGAGCAGTACGAAGACGAGGCCGCCTTCGAGGCGCACTCCCAGACCGACCACTTCCAAGAGTTCGAGGCGGCGCTGCCCGACCTGCTCGCCGGTGAACCGGAAGTTACCCGGTTCGAGGTCGACTCGGCAGCAGAGATGGATCTCTAAGCGAAGGCTGCCAGTCAGCCGCCGTCAAACCGAATTACTGCTCCGCCGAACGGTTCGTCCGTTCGTCGATCTCGTTGGCCTGACTGATCGCGTCGATCACGTCCCTGGCGATGTAGTCGAGGTCGTCCGCGTACGCCTGCGTCGTCTCGCTCACCTCGTCGACGTTCTCGGAAGTTCGAACCGCGCTGTCGGCGATGCCGTCGAGATCGTCGACCGCGTCCGTAATCGACGCCGCGGCAGTTTCAGTGCGCACGTCAACCGTCTCGATTTGTGCTATCGTCTCGTCCGCGGTCGAACGCACCTCCTCGACGGTCGCCTCGATCTCCGTCGCGCGCTCCTGAGCCTGTTCGGCGAGGTCTTTGACTTCGTCTGCGACGACGGCGAAACCGGAGCCCGCCTCGCCGACGCGGGCGGCCTCGATAGAGGCGTTCAATGCGAGCATGTTCGTCTGGTCGGCGATTTCGTTCAGCATCGCGACGATGTCGTCGATCTCGGTGACTGTCTCACGGAGCGTCTCCAGTTTCTCCTCGGCTGCGGCGGCAGCGACCTTCGCTTCGTCGACGTCGGCGTTCGCCTCACGGGCCGACCCTCGGGCCGTCTCCGCCAGCGACGCTGTGTCGGAGCTTGATTCGTTCGCCTCCGCGGCACCGCGAGACAGCGACTCGATCGCGTCGCTCGACTCGCTCAATTCCGTCCCGATCTTCGAGAGGAGCTTCGCATGCTCGGCTGTGAGCGTCGAGAGCGGCGCCTTCCCCTCCGGGTCGACCGTTCCGTCCGACCCTCCGCTTCCGTTGCGATCGCGTGATTGTCGACTCATGAGTGTGCTCCCGCCGAGGCGGTTAGCGTACACTTCCGCGGGGGCTATTTAATCGTGGTCCGCATATTATCAGATACGATGTCAGACCACGATCACGACCACGACGACGGCGATATCCACGCGTGTGACTGCGGCGCGACGTTCGACACGCTCGACGAACTGAAAGACCACGCCAAGGAGAATCACCCCGACGCCTACGAGGAGAACTTCGGGGACGAAGCGTAGTGTCGGACCGACGAGTCAAGGCATGAGTGGAGACGCCACCTGTCCGACCTGCGGCGACGAGACGGAAAGCAGGCTCGCGATCATCGAGCCCTCGGAACTGAAAGAGGAGCGCGAGTACTGCCTCACCTGTGAGACGTTCGTCGACGCGGACGCGCGGAAGCCAGAGTAACCTGTCGTGTCTGCGTCGCCGCGGCGCGCGCCGAGGAAGATCGGCCCACCGCCGAGCGCACCGGCACACGAGAGCCGTCCGATGTCCCCTGCGCCCGACCAGTGAAATATTATATCATCGGAGCAGTAACTAACCATAGAGAGGCGGAAACGGACTTCGGCCGCAACTGTCCGCCCGCCGTTTGGGTCCGACCGGTCGAACCGACCACCAGAATCGCAAACTGGACAGCCGACACATGGGCAACGAATCAACGGACGGTGGCGAAGGCATTGAGGCGAGCGGAACCGGTGGGGACCCCACATCGGTCGAAGAGCGGTATCAAAAGGTCTTCGAGTACAACAACGACGCCGTCATGATCGTCGACTTCGAGACCGAGTCGTTCGTCGACGTCAATCCACGCGCTTGCGAACTGTTGGGGTACTCCCGCGAGGAGCTGCTCTCGATGGATCCCGAGGACATCCACCCGGACGACATCGACCGGGTTCGAGAGGAGTTCATCTCGCAGGTCAAAAGCGAGGGAACCGGCTTCACAGACGATCTCACGTGTCTGACGAAGGACGGAGAGAAGGTCCCCACCGAAGTCTCCGGGGCGGCCTTGGAGTCGACGGCGGGTGCGGCGGACGCCGAACCGAGACGGATGATCGCGATGCTCCGAGACATCTCGGGACGCGTTCAAACCCGGCGCCGGCTGGAGCAGAAGGTCGAACGGCTTGACCGGTTCGCCGGTATCGTTTCACACGACCTCCAAAACCCCCTTTCAATCATTCAAGGGCACGCGAAACTCGCCAGACAGACCGGCGACTCAGAACATTTCGACGCGGTCGAGGACGCCGCCGACCGCATGGAAGAGATGCTGTCGGAGCTCCTCCGGCTCACCCGAGAAGGCGATTTGATTCACGAGCGGGAGGATGTCGATTTAGACGCGATCGCGCGTAACGTCTGGGCCAACTGTGACATGGCGCCGGCAAGCCTCGAGGTCGAATCGTCGACGACGCTCCGGGCCGACCGAGACCGCCTTCACGAACTGCTCGTGAACCTCTTCGAGAACGCCCGCGACCACGGCGGACCGTCGGTGACCGTTCGGGTCGGTGTACTCGACGGGCCGGAACTGAACGGCTTCTACGTCGCGGACGACGGGGCGGGAGTCCCGACTGACGACGAGGACGACGTCTTCGAATGGGGTCACACGACGACGGGGGACGGAACCGGGTTCGGGCTGGCCATCGTCGCCGAAATCGCGGAGGCACACGGCTGGGAGATCGGCGTCGAGGAGTCTGCAGACGGCGGCGCAAGGTTCGAGATCGACGGGATCGACCGCTAATGCGAGAGATCGCACGGCTCGACGCGGACCGGCGAGGCCGTCAACGACGTGGCCGGCGCCATTCACGCGCTTCCGATTCCGAGCAAGGTGGCCGAGACGGCATCCAAGAACGCGGCCCGGGAACCGCTTCCAGTGACTGGTCGGCCATGGACTCAGAGACAGCGCCACAAAAACCGAGCGGGTGCCGACGGTGAGTAACGCCGACACGTCGAGTCGAGCCGCTCGGTTCGTCGACATCGGGCGGCGGCTCCGCTCGAGTCTCGGCGACCTCCTCTCACAGGAGTTCTCGTATTCCTCGGGGCACCTCGCCGCTATCTTACACGGGTGTCTGTTTGCGCCGTCGATCCTGACTTTCTGGTTCGTCAACGGCGTGCTCGACTTCTCGACCGCGGCCGCCGTCGGCGCAGTCGCTACGACGGCCGGACTCCAGATTCGTCTCTTCGCGTACGTGCTTCTCGTGCCGGTGTTCTTGCTCACGAGACTGACCGTTCACCTCGCTCATCCCGTCCATCGGGCACAGGTGCTTTCGGGGTCGTGTCCGACAACGGAGCTGATGAGTCTCGACTGGGTCAGTCTGGGTATCCTCGCGACTGGGCTTCCACTCGCGATTCAGAACTTCGGGCCGTGGGTCGGGATGAACGCCGTCCTCCTCGTCGGGATTTTCGTGCTTCCGCGCATACTGTCGCCCCGGTACCGTCCAGGCGCCAAACTCCTCGCGATCGCCGCCGGCGGGGCGGTGTTCATTTACGCGACTTACGGGGGCGCAATCTCCTTCCTACCGGCCCCGGCATCGGTCCTTGGCCCCGTCGCGACGGTGTCGCTCACGGATATGACCACTGAATGGCTGTTCCGGCTCGCTAACAGCATCGCGTTCGGCCCGCCGCTGGTCGCCGCGTTCGGCGTCGCGATGAACCACATTCTGACCCGGCCGGAGCTCCGCGACCTGCCGGTCATCCGGCGGACGCTGCCACACCGCGACTCGGACCAGGTTGTCGCCGCAAGCGCGGCATTCGGGACGACGTTCTATCTTATAGTCGTCGCGGCCGCGACCGGTGAGGTTGTTTTACTTCCCTGAACCAGAGTCCTCCGGAAGCCCCGTACTGGCGGGAACGGCGGGAGGCGAATTAGAAACCTCCTCGCGGCGGTCCGCCGCTGAAAACGACTTTTGTTCGGCCATTCGGCACATACAAATGATCTACCGCGTGTGGATAATGGAACCGAACAGCCGCCGCACACTTAATTTACTGCGGCGCGCCGGATGACGTCATGAGTAGAGACTCGACTTCGACCGGGGCGGCAGGCAACACGAATTGGTACAAAGCGCTCGACCCGGACGAGCTGCCGGAGGGACGGGTGAAGGCGGTGAGCTGCGGCGACACGACAGTCGCGATGACGCACCAGAACGGTGAGTACGCCGCGCTCGACAATCGCTGTCCCCACCAAGGTGGGCCGTTGGGCGAAGGATCTATCGAGACCGGACTGCTCCGCTGTCCGTGGCACGGCTGGGACTTCGACCCGCTGACGGGGGAAACACCCGGATCCCACGACGACTGCGTCGAGACGTTCCCGGTAGAAGTGCGCGACGATGGGATCTACGTCGGATTCCCCGAAGAGGAGCCGCACGAGCGGACGGTGTCGGACGTGATCGCCGAGACGCTGGTCAACTGGGGGGTCCGGCAAGTGTGGGGGATCGTCGGACACTCGAATCTCGGGCTCGCCGACGCGCTCCGCCGCGAAGCGGCCGGGGGAAACCTCGCATATTATGGCGTACGCCACGAGGGGGCTGCCGCGTTCGCTGCCTCCGCGTACGGGAAGCTCACCGGCCGCCCGGCGGCGTGCTTCTCCATCGCCGGCCCCGGTGCGACGAACATGCTCACCGGACTGTGGGACGCGAACGTTGACCGCTCGCCGACGATCGCGCTCACCGGACAGGTCGAGTCGCAGGTGCTCGGCACAGGGAACTTCCAAGAAGTCGATCTGGAGGCGGCCTACGGCGACGTCGCTGAGTTCGAGGCGACCGTCCTCCCCGACAGCGACCACGCCGAACTCGCGACGCGGGCGGCCAAGACCGCGATTCTTGGCCGTGGAGTCTCGCATCTGGTCTTCCCCGACGAGATCCAGACCCAGTCGGCTGAGGGCGTCGATCCCGGGGACCCGGAGGGACGGATCACGGACCGCGACATCACGCCACCGGAAAGCGCGCTTGAGGACGCGACCGACCTGCTCGAGAGCGCCGAGCGGCCGGTGATCGTCGTCGGACACGGGGCCCGCTTCGAGATGGACGGGATCGTCGATCTGGCCGAGCGGTTCGACTGTCCTGTGCTGACGACATTCAAGGCGAAAGGGCAGATTCCCGACTCGCACCCGCTCGCGGGGGGTGTCCTCGGCCGGAGCGGGACCCCGATCGCGAGCCACTTCATGAACGAGGCCGACTTACTGGCCGTCTTCGGCGCGAGCTTTTCGAACCACACCGGCATCGCGGAGTACAAGCCGACGATCCACGTCGACTACGACGCGATGACGCTCGGGAAGTTCCACAGTATTGACGTGCCGGTGTGGGGCGAGATCGGCGTCACCGTCGACGAACTCCACGAGCGACTTGACGAAGTTGAGGCGGAGAGCCAGCGCGAAGAGATCGCCGACCGCTGGGCAATTTGGCGTGAGGAGAAGGCCAGCCGGCGAGCGGGGATACCGGAACGCGGCGTCAACTACGCTACGGCCTTCGAAGCGATGACCCGGCTCGTTCCCGACGATGCGATCATCCCCGTTGACGTGGGGAACAACACCTACGCGTTCGGCCGGTACTTCGAGCCGGAACACCAGTCCGTGCTCATGTCGGGGTACCTCGGATCGATCGGATTCGCGTTCCCAGCGGCCCTGGGCGCGTGGGCAGCCACCCAGGAGCCGGAGTCGGAGTTCAGCGGTCGTAAGGTGGTCTCGGTGTCCAGCGACGGCGGCTTCGGCCAGTACATGAGCGAGTTCACGACCGCGGTGAAGTACGATATGGACGTTACCCACGTCTTGTTGAACGACGACGAACTCGGGAAAATCAGTAAGGAGCAGCGGACCGGGGGCTGGGATGTCTGGCAGACCGACCTCGTCAACCCCGAGTTCGCGGCGTTCGCGGAGAACTGCGGGGGCCTCGGTCTCTTCGTCGACGACCCCGCCGATCTCGACGACGCACTCGAAAAGGCGATCGCCCACGACGGTCCCGCGCTCGTCGAGATCCTCACCGATGCTGATCCGGTGTGAACACCCGTCTCGATACGTAGCTGTGGTCTCCGAGACGCTTTTGTTCAATAAATAAATCCACCGCTTGCGTGTCCGGCCGGTGACCGGACGCGATACGTATTAATTTTTAGTGAGAGACTATCGGGCATGGGAACTGACACTGCTCGGGAGAGGCCCGCCCCGAACCGTGACACCGCTGTCCCCGATTCCTACGCAATCTACGTCGACGCTCGAGGCGTCGACGTCTGGCAATACCGCGTCGACCTCGAGGAACCGGGCGGCGCTTGGCAGTTCGTCGAGACGCACGACGCCGGGGACGACCTCCGAGTGTCGCTCGAACTCGCGACGCTGACGCCCCCGTCCGGGAGCGGATACTGGGTGTACAGCAGGACCTACGACTGCGAAATCGATTGTAAATGAACTGCCTCGGGGTCAAGCCCTGAGGCACTCGGCCTGTCTCGCCTGTAGACCGCGGCCGAATCGCTCAGGCCTCCAGTTCGAGGGAGTAAATCCGCTTTCGGGCGTCGGCAAACGAGATTCGCGACGAAACGATTTCGGCCTCTTCGAGCTGATCGAGCGCATACCGAACGGTCCGCGGGGGGAGAAGCGTCGACTCGGCGAGAGCCGACTGCGTACTCTCGCCCTCGTACTCGAGGGTCTTCGCGACCAGCTTGGCACTGGGCGAGAGCTCGAGGAGTTCCGAGGGCGCCGACCGCGCCGAAATCGTGGTTTTATCCGGCATTACGGGTGGAAATAGCCGGACGAACATCTTAATCTGCGAGCGTCTGTGCGATCAACTCACACAAATGAGCACCGCGGCCGACGTGGTTCGTCTCGCCTGAGCACCGAGGCGAGTCCGTGCCGTCGTATCAGGAAGACAGCCGAGGCGAATGGTTACTCCGTCGACGCTGCCCACTCCAAGATCGGTTCGAGCCGCGTCCGTAGCTCGTCACCGTCCTCAGTGAGGGCATACTCGACGCGAGGCGGGATCTCGTTATACTGAGTTCGAGAGACGAGTCCAGCCTCCTCAAATTCGTCGAGTCGTTTCGAGATGGTCGAGGTACTCGCCGTCGGAAGGTGCGCTTCGATCTCCGCGAATCGAAGCGAGTCGTGCGCCCCGATGATGCTGACGAGCTGCATCGCGTATTTTTGACTCAGTGTCCCGATCACACCCGTGAGCGGACAGTAGCACGTGCCGTCAATATCACAGGCGGGAGCGTCTGCGGTGGTATCTGCCATAGCTTTGTAGCCTCCAACTTACTCCATAGCTTTGGACTTCGAAGTATAAACGCCTCCTGTTGTAAAGTAACGGTATACGTGACTAGCGACCCCAACTACGACCTCGTGATTCTCGGCGGCGGCGCCGCGGCCTTCGCTGCGATTACTGAAGCGAGCCGGCGGGACCTTTCGACGGCAATGGTGAACACGGGCCTGCCGATCGGCGGGACCTGCGTGAACGTCGGCTGTGTCCCAAGTAAACATCTGCTTGCCGTCGCCGAAAACGGTGCTGCAGCGTCGGAGAACCCCTTCGACGCCGTTCGATACCCCGAGGAGCCGACCGTCAACTGGGCCGACGCCCTCGACGGCACCGACGAACTCGTCGAGCGGTTCCGGCAGGAGAACTACGTCGATGTTGCCGAGCACTTCGAGACCGATATCTACGAAGGGTACGGGCAGCTAGTCGACAGCGAGGGACACAGTCCCTCGGGCAACCGGACGCAGTCCGGTGACGACACGACTATCGAGATCGTCGACGGCGCCGACGAGGGCGCACGTATCACCGGAAAAAAGGCGCTCGTCGCGACCGGAAGCTCACCGTGGGCACCGCCCATCGACGGCCTCGAGGACGTCGACTACTACACGAGCGAGACGATCCTCGAAAAGCGCGACCTCCCCGAGAGCATCGTAATGCTCGGCGGCGGGTACATCGCACTGGAGTGGGGCCAGATTCTCCACCACGTCGGTGTCGACGTGACGATCCTCCAGCGCTCCGAGCGCGTGCTCTCAGGAATGGAAGGGCAACTCGGCCGCGAGATACAGCGTGTATTCAACGAGGACGGCATCGAGGTGGTCACCGGCAACGACTTCCAGCGCGTCCGTACGTCAGCAACCGCCGGTGAAACCAAAACGAGACAGTCGGGCGTCGCCGTCGAGACGGCCGTCGAGGGCACCGAACGAACGATCACCGGCGACGCGCTGTTCGTCGCGACCGGCGTCCAGCCTAACAGCGACGGGATCGGTCTCGAATCAGTAGGGGTGGAAACGGACGACAATGGAACGATCCACGTCGACGAGCACTTCCAGACGACGAATTCTCACATCTACGCGGCGGGCGACGTGATCGGCGAGCCCGAACTCGAGACAGTTGCTGCCAAGGAGGGCAATCACGCTGTCAAGAACGCGTTCAGTGACGAGGGTGTCAGTATCGACTACGACGCAGTCCCCGCAGTTGTTTTCACCAGCCCGGAGGTCGCCGCAGTCGGGACAACCGAGCTGGAGTACACGGATGAGCACGGGACTTGTTCGTGCCGGACTGTTCAGATGGAGGATCTACCACGGGCGAAAGCCGTCAAAGACACCGATGGTCTCGTGCAAGTAGTCAAGCACCACGAGACCGACGAGGTCGTCGGCGTCCACATGGTCGGCCCCCGTGCCGCCGACATGATCATGGAAGCGACGCTGGCGGTGAAGTTCGGCCTCACCGTCGACGACATCATCGATACCGTTCACCCGTTCCCGACGTTCAGTGAAGCGTTCAAACAGGCTTGTCAAGCGTTCCGTCGGGATACATCGAAGATGAGCTGTTGTATCGAGTAGTGGTCTCCAAAACAAATATCGAACACTCCCATTCTGAGCTATTTGTTCTAACAGTAGGAGCGTTCGTGCGACCTCGTTCCACATCCGCGAAGACTGTTTAAGATGACTGCGCTCACTCTTTACTAAGACCTAATGTTGGAACTCTACCGCCTTCCCGGCTGCCCGTACTGTGCGAAGGTCGAAAACAAGCTCGATGAACTGGATCTGGAATACGAGGCGCATAACGTACTCCCCTTTCGGTTTCTCCGATTCGAGGTGAAATCGGTGAGCGGTCAGTCCGGGGTGCCGGTGCTCATCGACCCTGAACACGGAATCGAGGGGCTGGCAGAGAGCGACGACATCGTCGCCCATCTCGAGAACACGTACGCCTGAGGTGGTTTCAGAAGGCCGTCGGAGGTGGCACTCCTCCACACGTCGTTTTCCGCCACCACTAGAATGAGCGGCTCAATCGTCGCATTCGCTCTGGCCAGTTTTTTAGTCGTCACGATGGCTTGGGGCCTCCGTCGCCGTCATGTTACTGTGACTGCGTCCGAGATCGCGGCGACACTTCCGTGGTTCGCAGTCATCGGTGTCGCGGTCGCTATCGGACGGTCGGTACCCATGTCGGGCCCAGCCGCTGGATTCTTTCTGAGTCCGACGGTGTACCTCGTGGTCGGGGGGCTCGTCTCAGGGTTGTGGGTGATACTGGATGCCGCCGATATACACGATATTTCGCAGTGGACGGCCGTCAGCGGTGTCTTCACGGCTAGCGTCGTCGGGGGAGTGAGCCTCCTCACAGCTGATGGGCTCCAGTTGCGTGTTCTCGTCTGGAACGCGGCTGCAATCGTGATGGCAATCGGTATCACTAGACTCGTCTTGCGAGCGCTTCAGAATCGACAGCTATCCACCCATGGGTGGCTCGGTCGTGGGGTCCTCTTTGCGCACGTTCTCGACGCGACGACCACGGGAATCGGACTCGAGCGTCTCGGGAAGATCGAACGGAACCCGATCTCCGCGGCAATTATTCAGTTTGGAGACGGCGTCGGCCCATCCGGCGCCGTGCTCTTTCTTTTCGTAAAAATAACGGCCGCCATGCTCGTCTTAACCGCTCTCGACACAAACAGAGACCAGCTAGGTCGAGAGTCAGTAGGCCTACTGGTCATCGCCGCTGGTGCCGGTCTCGTTCCTGCCGTCCACAATCTCACCCTGTTCGCGCTCACGATCTCCTGAGCGATTCCCTCCACGATCACTCCACGGCAATAGTCGAGACACAATCACGCGCTCTTTCGGCACGGGCGTTATTAAGACGGAGGCTATCGCCGTTCCGGATGTTCGAACTCGAACTGCTCCGATTGGATGATTTCTACCGTCTCTTCGATAGACGGCCGGTCACCCCAGAACGTCCCGTAATAGGCGAAGCGAACAGTCCCAGTCGGATCGAGAATAATCGTCGCAGGTCGATTGATATACTCGGCGTGGACGGCGTAAGCCATCGGATCGACGCCGTATGTCGCGCCGACCGCCCCCGCCCGATCGAGGAGGTGTGGCCACCAGATCCGCTCCGCGTAGGACTCGATGAACGACTCCTCGGCGAACCAGTACTCCGGTTCGAGCTCATGACCGACCATCACTCGACCGCGGTACCCGCCGTGACATTCGATCGTCGCCACGTTGATATCCGCCGCATGCAGTTCCTCGCGAAGCTCGATCAGTTCGTCGAACTCGCGGTGACAGACCGGACACCAGTCGGCAAACACCCAAATCAGGACCGTCCACTCGTCTCCAACCGAGTCCTCCAAGTCCCATGTCCGTCCGTCAGTATCCGGCAGTACGAATGACGGCGCTGCCTCACCAACTGCCAGCTGTTCAAACGTGTCTTCGTCGAGATTTCGATACGCGGCCTCCAGCTCGGGTTCGGCGACGGCGCCCTTTTCGATGCGGTCGATCGAAAGTTCGGCTTGATGACGGACGTCTTTCGAGTCGTCGTTCGCGTGCCGGTCACGGAGCAAGTCCAGTGACTGGGTGGCACCGATTTGCCCCAACGCGACGATCGCCTGGGATCGTGCCAGTGGGTCCGGATCTTCGCGAACCACCCGGTCGAGCGACTCCACCTCGCTCTGGGCTCGCAGAATTCCCAGCGCCGTTGCACAGACGTAGCGTGCCTGTACGTCGTCGTCCTCGAGTGCGCCGGCGATTTTAGACGTTTTGGCGTCTCCGAGCCGAACGAGGTCGCGGACGGCGAGCAGTCGGACTCGCCAATCGTCGTCGTCGAGGTCCGCAATGCCGTGTTCTCCGAGCGTCCGATCGATTGTGAAGCTTGTCTCATCAACAGGGTGGAATTCGTGCGTCCGGACACGGTCGAGTACCGCCTCCACGGACAGTCCATCGGAGAAGGTCGCTTCGGTATCGGTCATACACCCACGAGGCGGCCAGACCAGAAAAGGATACGCGACGGCGAGTCGGAGACAGCGGCGGAAGCCGGGGAACCGTGCCGTGAAATCAGACATCGAGCGTCTCACCCGCTCAAGAAACGCGGGCCGACCGGTGCGCGTTCAAAATACACCAGAGCGGGACTACGACGGTCGACTCGCGGTCTCGTTGGGACTCGAGAGCTGATCGCGGTCGTGGGATCGTCCATAATCGAGCCCCGGTCCGATCGGCGTAATCTCCCCCTGGTAGTAGCCGTCGTCTTTGATGTGCTCCATCCGTACGGTCTCGGCGAATCCTGGCGTCTGGTAGAGATCACGCAAATACGGCCAGAGATTGTCGTACTGGTGGAGATACTGTCGGTTACATTTGAACGCCGTATGATAACACTCGTCGAATCGGATCAGCGTCGGGAATAGACGCACGTCGGCGAGCGTCAACCGATCGCCGGCGAGATAGCGCTGGTCGGCGAGGACCCCATCCCAGTAATCCAGCGCATCGAAGACGTCGGTGACGGCCTCGTCGTATGCTTTCTGTGACTCCGCGAAGCCGGCCCGATAGACGCCGTTGTTGATCGAATCGTAGATCGAATCGATGATCCGGTCGATCTCCTCGCGGTAGCCTTCGGGATACAGCTCGCGCCCATCGTCGCCGTAGTCGGCGAACTCGGTGGCGAACATCCGCATAATCTCGATGGATTCGTTGTTGACGATGGTCTCGTGCTCTCGGTCCCAGATAACTGGCACGGTCACTCGACCGGTGTACTCGGGGTCTCCCGCGACGTACACGTCCCGGAGATAGTCACAGCCGTTGACTGTGTCGGGAGTACAGCCGTCTTTCTCGGGGGTGAACTCCCAGCCCTCGTTTTCACGCCACGGGTCGACGATGTCCATCGAGACGACATCGGTCAGCCCGGCGAGGCGGCGCGTGAGCGCGGCCCCGTGTGCCCACGGACAGTTCCGCGCGATATAGAGGTGGTACCGCCCGGCCGCCGGCCGGAATTTGGTATCCGGGGCGTCCTGGATCCAATCACGGAACGAGGTTTCAGCCCGATCGAATGCGCCACTCTCGTCAGTATACGGTCCGAGATCCGTCTTCCAGTCCCCGTCGACGAGCATATTCCGACCCATATGGCTGTGGAGGGGCTTTTCGCATACAATCCTGCCGCCCAGTCGTGCTCAGCCAACACAACCGATAGTTGGCTCCGTTCCCATCTCAGTCAGATGAACTCGGAGTTCTGCGGGCCGTTCGTGATGTGGACCTCGAACGGCTGTGTACTGACATCGTCCTGTTCGACGAGATGCCAGTAGGTCTCAGCCATCTCGTCGGGGTCGAGGAACGTCTCGTCCTCCCGGTCGGGGAACTGGTCGTGAACGCCCGGCGTGTCGATTTGCCCGTCTATGACGACGTGCGCGACGTGAACCCCTTCGGGACCGAACTCCTGAGCGATATCCATCGCCATCCCGCGGGCGGCGAACTTCGCGGCCGTGAATCCGATTGCGCCGCCGAGGCTCCGTACTGCGGAGGTCGCACCTGTAAAAATGACCGTCCCACCATCGATCTCAAGCATGTCACCAACGGCTTCCTGCGAGCAAATGAACGCGCCTCGGCCGTTGACCTCCCACGACCGTTCGAACTCCTCGACATCTAGGTCCATGAGTCCTTTCCAAGAGGCGGCACTGGCGTGGTTCACGAGAATATCGACCGGCCCGAATTCATTGCGCACCGCCTCGAACCCGTCTCGGATCTGATCGGCATCGGTAAGATCAGTCTGGACGGCCAGCCCCTCACCGGGATCAGGAAGATCCGCTGCGAGCTCGTCGATGTAGTCTGCCGACCGAGCGAAGAGTGCGACCTGACAGTCTTCAGCTGCGAATTTCCGTGCGAGCGATTCACCGAGTCCTGGACCGACACCCGCGATGACTGCTGTGTGAGCCATAGGTCCACCTACGAACCGGACCGGCAAAGCCGTGGTGACGGGCGGCCTACTGGTCGGTCGACAGCCGGAGAGCGAGTTCACCACTTTCGTTGATATCGATGAGCGCGCGATTGAGCAGTTCCCGAACGACGAACTCTAACTACCATAATCTCGGAGGATGTATTTAATAGGCCTGTTTATTACTGTCTGTATTTATAAAATAAATTAATATGACTGTTCTAACCTCATTGCGCCCTATTAACTGTTCTATTTACTTCGTTGAATCCGCAGAATACGTCAGGACTAGTCACGATAAGGTTGACACAGTATCGCTGTCGAGAGAATTCTGAGAGTCAATTTCGTGCGCTCGTTCGGTAGTTCGAGAGTAAGGATTCAAAATCGATCCCCAACCGCTGAGAATCACCACGACTTGATGGCGATTCGATCCAAAAATAGCCTATCCTCCAAAACTGTGAACTTCCACACAACCTCGGAGGTTGGGTTTGATGCGTGCCTTCTATTCGATTCACCCGTCCTGAACCAAAATCGAGATTGAACTCCCCTTGGCGGCTTTGCGCTGGTTACGAGACTGAGGAGGAACAGTACGCGGCCTACGACGGGATGTTCGCACACTATCTCCTCTCGATGGAGCGGGTGGACCGTGCGCACACGTGGACGACGCCCGATGAACTCCGTGATTGTGTGGCGGACGCCTACGCACCCGATTGATGCCGATTTAATCCAAAACTGGCCCATCCTCTGAAACTGTGAACTACACGATCTCGGAGGATGGTATTGATTCGCACCTTATATTTCATACTTATAAATATGAAATAATATATGCGCCAGCTTCGCTAACTGTTGTAATTATTCTATTCCGTAGAAACAGGGTTACCGTCACTCATCGGCGAGAACGACTCGACAACACCCGATCGCTGCTTCGATGTGGCGGTCGGCGACGGCGTCGCCCGTTTCGTCGGCCGACTCAAGCAGTGTGGCGACTTGGCGGACGCGTTTCCGTCTGGTTTGCGTGTCAAGATCGTCACTGGTGGCATCGCGGGCGACGGCTTCAGCCTCTCCGAGCCATCGGTTCGTCGCTGGCGGGACTGGGCGGTCTGCGGTCGCAGTCAGATGGGCCGCCAGTGCGTCGACCGCAGCCCGCGGCTCGGTTGGGATGTCGATCTCGTCCGTCATTGTTGGTGTGTTGGCGCCCACTCTGAAGAATTGTTGCGCCAAGCCACTCCAGATGCTTTCGAACGTCCCCAGCCGAGTGCGACCTCTTGTTCGCCTACCGTGACACGTCCTCGGTATCTGTCCGGGCTCGTTCGAGAGACACACCAGACGACACAAATCCGTACGCAACCGAGAACGACTATGATCGAGTCGCTCCTCCGGATTGACGTCGTCCTCTTCGTTCTCATCGGCGTGCTGGGCGGCGCACACTGTATCGGGATGTGCGGTCCACTTGTGACGATGTACTCGAAGCAGATGACGCCGCAGCCAGACGGCGGGACGGTGACAGCCAACGACGGGCGTGCCGGTCATCTCACGACCTACGAGGTTCGCCAGCACTTCCTGTTCAACGTCGGCCGGGCGACGACGTACGCGATTCTCGGGGCCGTCTTCGGCGCGCTCGGAAGCGTCGTGTTCGTCACCGCTGACCAGTTGACACCGATCGCCGACCTCCTGCGAGGTGTTGTCGGTCTCGCGGTCGGAGGGTTCATTGTGGCGACCGGCGTTCGGTACGTCATCGGCGGAAGCGGAGGCGACATTCGAATACCCGGCGTCCAGCGCGTTACGTCGTGGCTCGCAACGAGAGTCCATCGGCACGTCAACAGCCCGAGTATTGTCGGGCTCGGCGCCGTCCACGCGTTTCTTCCCTGCCCGATGCTGTATCCCGCGTATCTGTTCGCCTTCGCGAGCGGCTCCCCGACCACCGGGGGAATCGCTCTCGGTGCCCTCGGCATTGGGACGATTCCGGCTGTCTTCCTCTATGGAACGATTATCCAGTCGATCGACGTTGCCCACCGGCGTCGTGTTCATCGGCTGCTCGGCGTGGTGTTCGTCGTGCTGGGGTACGTGCTGTTCGCGCACGGATTGATGGCACTCGGTGTTCATCTTCCACACCCGATGTTCCCGCATTACCAGCCCCTCGGGGGCGCGATGGGGCACTGACCGAGTACTGGCCACATTTCGCTGGCTCGATACAGGAACGGACTCCCTTCGTCGGCTACGATGCGGAAAACGACGGTAGCTGGCCTCCCGGAATTTACGAGCTGTCACGCGGTGGCCACTCGTTCGAGGTCGTCGACGAGCCGTTCGATGTCGGTTCGCGGGCCCCGTGGGTACGCCCGCTCGATGATCCCTTGCTTATTGGCGAGGATGATGAGCCCGTAGTGCGGGAAGCGATACTCTAAATTCTCGATGTCATCTGCCGGTTGCTTCTCGATCTTCAGACCGAAGTGCTCGTCGTGTATCTCTTGAGCCCGCTCGTAGGTCTCTGGGCGGAGGAAGTGCCAGTTACCCGCGTCGAGGTCAACCCCCTGCTGCCCGGCGTACTCGCGGAGGGCCTCGGGGGTATCACGCTCGGGATCGAACGTGATGGGGAGAAACGCGACTTGGTCGCCGTACCCCGCCTCGGCCGCGGCCTCCTGTCCGCGACGGAGCCGGAGAATGAGTGCGGGACACACCCCGTCCGGACAATTGGTGTAAAATGACGTCCACAGCACCGCGCGCTCGCCCTCGAACTGGGCCGTCGATATCTCCTCGCCGTGGATCGGGTCGGGGACGGTGAACTCGGGCATGTTGTCACCGTAGCTCGGGAATGACGCCTCGCTGAGGTCTCGCTCCGGCGGTCCGAGAACGGTTCCTTCGGCGCCACTACTGCCAAGGACACCAAGACAACCGGCAGTGCCGGCGGTGACTCCCGCGACGCCGGCCGTTTTACAGAAACTCCGTCGGTCCATACGTTCACGTATCGGTTCCGCGGTTTTGAGGTATCTGGTGTGACCTTCGAACGCGCCACTTGCGTCCGATCCGGGCGGGTCCAGCTAGTCGTTTCCTTATTCGAAGAGGCTGTCGACGGTCCGAATGAATCGGTCGACGAGCCGGTCTGGCAGCGAGGGCGACACCACCTCAAGCAACTCAGCCGTGCTGTCCGGGCGGGTCAACGTGATCGTCATCGGGCGGTCGTCGGACTTCGTGACGATCCCAGCGTCGCTGAGGTTCGAGACGTGCCACGAGACCGTGCTCCGCGCGAGGTCCAACTCTGTGGTTAGTGTTTCCGGGCGAAGAGAACCGTCCGCATGGAGCCGCAGTACGATCTCGCGGGCGGTCTCACGTCGAAGAAATGCGAGCGCGCGTCGTTCCCACGGATCGAAGGTGGGATCAAAGTAGTGAGCTTGACCAGCGATCCGTTCGACAACCAACTCCTTATCGTTCACCAGTCGTCGGAGATGATACTGCGCCTGTCCGGTGGCGATGTCCAGATCGCGTTCCACCTGGTTGAAGTGGACGCCGGGTGTCTCGCGGACGTGTCGTCGCACCCGATCTCTGGTCGTCGCCATCTGAGTATTCGCCCGTAATCGGCTGAGAGATAAAACCTGTCGGGGCGTTCTCCTCGCACGGGAATGTTTCGCCCCGTGTCTTCTTATCACTTCGAACGCATACTGACCAGTGTCGTGATCGTATCGCTCATCTCCCGGACCGTCTTCCCGGCGCTCGTGCCACTCACCGTCCAAGGGTCGCCCGTGTTACTGGCCGTCATCGCATGCGCCGGGATCGGAACCGGTGCGCTGTTTCTTGTGAGTCTCGTCGCGTATCGACGCCGCCAGACCGGCCAGTACCGACTGATCAGCGCAGCGGTCGGCGTGCTCGTTCTGCGGTCGCTGGTCGGTGCCGGGACCGTGTGGGGGATCGTCCCGATGCCGGTTCACCACTTCGTCGAACACAGCCTCGATTTCCTGATCGCCGCGATGGTTCTCTACGCGGTGTACGCGTACGCACCGGGCTCACTAAGTGACAGCTCCACTGCGGACTGACTCGACCAGACCCAATCGCAACTGTGCCCGCGCTGTGACAATCGGTGACCGCCTCCCCCCGATCCGTCCGGTTCGTCCACTCAGTTTTCCGATTGTCGAATCCCTTCGATCAGGGTGCGGTCGATCTCTTCGTAGTCAAACATCTGGCCGCCGTGGGTGTCGATGAACGATCGGGCCTCCTCTTGGTCCGAGAAGGGGTGGAGCGCCGGGCCCATTCCACCCATTACGTCGCTTTCGGCGACGTAGACGAGGTCAGTTGCGTCGGCGAACGTCTCCGGTGCCGTCGGCGACGGCATTCGCGGCGCACCGTCACGCTGCCGCACGGTATAGTCGACGCGCGAGAAGTCGGTCACGTAGACGACGACCGGCTCCCAGTCGCGGTCGAGCCGATCGAAGTGGTAGGGAAAGAGGCTGTGGACGAGGGTGTGGAACCACGCCGGGTTGCCCTCATCCCGCGGATCGGCGTCTCGGTAGAAGATCTGCCCGTTTGCGCCCCCGTGGGGGCCGATCGCCATCCCGTGGTCGGTGTCGAACTCTCCCTCGAGATCTACCGGGTCGGGGAGCGCTTCCTCGGAGGCGCTCCCGCCCAGACAGCCGGCGAGTCCGGTGACCGCACCGCCGATCCCGGTAGCGATGACGCGGCGTCGGTTCATACCCATGCTTACGCTCACCCGATCATATCCGTTCTGGTGGGAACGTCGAATTCGCCTCACGCAGGGGTTGGGTGCGTTGATGCCGCGAAGGGAACGTACGACTCGAATTCCGATACGATCCCGCGACCGGATTTCTCACTCCGCGAACCGGAATCTGCTCCGTTCGATTACGGTACTCAGGCGCTCGCGGAAGGCAAGCGTTCCGACCGAAGCGAGGCTTCCGAAGAGCGTCCACCCCGCAAGCGAGCCGACCGCCCGGCCGACGTCAACGACGTTCCCCTCCTGCGCGAACGAAACGCCGATTACGGTCTCGAAGACGAGCCCGCGGAAGGCTCCGTTCGGCGTGAGCGCTGCTCGTCCGGCGACCGCCGACGGGTCGGCACCAGCCATCAGCGACTGAATGAGCGCTAGGTCGCCGCCGAGCGTTCCAACGAGGAATGCGAGGACCGCGAGCGCGGCCGCGCCCCGCCGGCTCGTCGCTGCTGCCGACACCCACATCGACAGCGCGAGGAACACCGTCCCGAACAGCGTGATCAGTGCGAGAAAGCGGACGTACAGCAGCGGCGAGTCGACGCCCGCGTGGGTCGCGAAGATTCCGGTGTCAGGGGCGGCGGTCAACCAGACGTAGCCGCCGATCACGGCGAATGGGAGACCGATGACCGCAACCAACGCGACCAGCCGTGCGAGCAGGACGCCGACGACGTAGCCCGCGACGCCAACCGGATACGTCCGGATCACGGCGAACTCTCCGCTGACCGCGTCCGCCAACAGCGCCCGATACCCCAGCACGACCGCGAGCAGCGGCACCAGCAGCTCGGCCGGCAGGAGGAGGTCGACAACCGCCGGAACGAACCCCGTCTCGCCACCGCCACCGACGGCGACCAGAAGCCAGAGCACGGCGAGTAAGCCGACCCCTAGGACGCCGTAACCGGGCGTGCGCAGGACTGTCACGAGCTCTCGCCGGAACACGGTTCCCGCGCCGGCAAACGCGTCGGTCACGCCGAGATCACCGGTCATTGTTCGGATACCCCCGTCACGTGGACATCGCGGTCGCCGTCGTCGCCGGACATGTTTTGCTCGTCTTCGGCCGCCACACCGTTTCCCGCTGGATCATCGTCGTCGGCGGTCTCGGACAGGGCAGCGTCGCGTCCCGCGGCCTCGTACAGCGCCGCGGTCGTGTCGACGCTGTACTCGTCGCGGAGGGCGTCGAGGTCGCCGGCGGCTACAACCCGTCCGCGGGCGAGCATGACGACGCGATCAGCGTGGGCATCGACGAGGTCGAGATTATGTGTACTCACGACGACCGTCACGTCGTCAGTCGCGTGGGTGGCCGCAGTCCGGAACGCCCGCTCGCGCATTCCGGGGTCGAGCCCGCTGGCCGGCTCGTCGAGCACGACGAGCGGTGGATCGCCCAGCATCGCCTGTGTGATGCCGAGAAGGCGCTGCATCCCGCCAGAGAGATCCTCGACCGGTTTGTCGGCGGCGTCCGACAGTCCGACCGACGCGAGCGCGGCGTCGGGGTCACCCTCGACCAGTCGTGCGTAGAACGCGAGCGTTTCCCGAGCGGTGAATCCCTCGCGGAACGGGACCCGCTGGGGGAGGTAGCCGATTGACTTCCTGCCCCCGTCCTCGGTGTTCGGCCGTTGGACCTCCCCGGTGGTCGGGGGAACGGTTCCTGCGAGCGCACCGAGCAGCGTCGACTTTCCGGAGCCGTTCGGCCCGATCACCGCGGTGAGTCCCGACCCGAACGCGAGTGACACCGAATCGAGCACCGGCACGCCGCCGTACGTCCGGGTGAGGTCGTCGACGACCACGCGATCGGGTTCAGCGCCGTCGACCGTCGACCCGGCGTCGGGCGTCCCCTCCGTCGACGAGCGCTCGGTCACGGAGACGCCTCCTCGACCGTCGCCCGTTCGTTCGCCTCGATGCCCCAGCGCAGTCGTGTTGCGTTTCGGTCGTCCGCGGTCATAGGTTGGTCGTCAAGTTGCCGAGCAGCATGGCTGCGGTCATCGATCTGCGCCCGCCAGTCGGCGTGGACCGCCGTCCCGTTCGGGTCTGCGGCCGCTGCGACCCGATCGGGAGCGTACGGCTCCGGCGCCGGCGCCGGATCGATGATACTCCCAGAACGCGCCCCCGCGACGGTGCCACGAAACCGTTCGAGAAGTTCGTTCACCGGCGACTCGCGGAGCGCAACGACGGCGGGTTCCCGGTGGAGGGCGGCGTCGATCGGCGACGTCGGGCGGTAGGCCCTCACGCCCGGCTCGTGGAGTCCCGCGTTCGCTCCCTCCCAGTAGTTGCCGCGGTCGCCGCCGCCCCACACGCGCAGCGGTCCCGCTCCCGCCCCGGCGTGGCGGTCGTTCCCTACAAAGTCGTTTGCGACCACACGGCTCGCGGGCACGACCGTCGTCGCTCGCGCGCCCTCTTCATTCTCCACGACGACGTTGTGCTCGTATAGCGAGCCGCGAGAGCTGGTGGAAAAGCCCAGACCGTTGTGTGCGAGCGTGTTGTAACCGATGTACGTCAGCGTGCCGGATGACTGTATCCCAGCCGCTGAGCCGCGGACATCGTTGCCGACGATCGCGTTGCGGGCAGGTCGAGTCATTACGGTGATCCCCGCGAAGATTTCGTCCCGGAACGAGTTGTCCGCGATTAGGGCGTCTCCGGTGAACATGAGATGGACGCCGTAACGGTTCTCTCTAAACGTCGAGTTCCTGACGATCGACCCGTCGGCGCGGTGGAGGTATATCCCGTCACGACCGTTCGTGAACGTCCCGTTGGTGACCGTCACTTGGGATTCCATTCCGGTGATTCCCATGAAGCCGTCGTCCCACTCGGACGTTCCGTTGACCTCGATATCACGGAGCACCGCGTCTGATCCGTCCCGCAGGAGAACGCCGCTCGCGTTCGTGTCGATCGTCACGTCGTCTATGAACAGCCCCGGCGCGCCGAGTCCGCGGATCCCGGCGTCGCCGTAGCCGTATCCGAGTTGGATGTTCGTATCCCACGACTCCGTCTCGTTTCCTTGCGCAGCCTCTTTGGCCCGTCGTTGGGCCGCTTCGGGATCCCGAGTCCGATTTCCGGTGCCGTCGATCGTCAGTCCCGTGACCGCAACGTTCGGCGCCCGGACAGTAATCACCGAACCGTTCCCGCCGCCGCTGACGTGTGCGCCTTCGCCGGCGATCGTGAGCGGTTTCGTGACGTTGATCCGCTCCTCGTAGGATCCTGACGGCACGACAACCGTCGTGTTCGGCGGGGCCGCGTCGACCGCGGCCGAAATCGTCTCGGCGTCCTCACCGACGGTTACCGAGACGGAGCGCTCGGCGGTTCGCTCTACAGCTGTGACCCGTTGGTCCGCCACCTCCCACCGTTCCGGTGCCATCGCCCGCGCAACCGCCCCGGAGTCAACGTCGAACGATCGCGTCCGAAGCTCCGCCCAATCGACGATTTCCCCGCCGTGGCTCCCGGTGAACGCTGTCGCCGCGTCCCGAGAAGAAAACGGGATAACCGTCTCGCCGGCGGGCGTCCCGGCCTCACTGTCGACAACGTAGACCGCTTCCTCGGCGGGCGTCCACGACGACGGTCTCGATTCGGCTGCTGTGAACAACCCCGTCTCAGTCGTCCCCGGCTCGGTTCCATCGAAGGTTTCGACGTACGCGACGAGCGGATAGCCGAACCGACGTTCGGTGTAGCCATTGTCGAGTCGATCGACGAAGGACTCGATGCCGTTGTATCCAATGACGTACTGGAGCTGTGAGTAAAAGACCTGAACGCGCGGGATTCGGCCGGAGTCGGACATTAGCGAATCCGTTTCCGTAGACAGCCCGAGCTCGACGGTATCATCGTACGCGACGGGGTCAGGGGCGTCCGCCGCAGGGTCGGCAAGAAACGCTCCAGCGACGACGAGCCCGACGATGGCCGCGAATACGACAACCCAGGCAAGCACAGCCCGCGATCGGTCGCTGTACGGGTCGAGAATCGCCACGAAACAGGTACACGTCGTCGGGATATATCTGATCTGGTTCGATTTTCGAATACGAACTCCTGTTAGTTGTGAACAAAAGCATCATACATCCTGTTTTTCGAAGGCTGGATCTCGTAACGCCTAGGACCATTCTTGTATGAGTAATTCTAATGAATCTTATTCCACGACGAATTTTCGAATGCGTTCGGTCTGTGAAGCGTATCAGCTAGGGATTTCCATCCGAAATGAACTCAAAGAGACCGATCTCGTTACCGTGTTCGAGAATCTCGGTCACGCGATAGACGCGATCGAAGACGGGTATCCAGCGTGGCATCCCGCCCCACTCTCCTTTCGCGCGATGGTCCTCTCGTTCGTGTTCATGGAGATAACGGGTGACTCGTACGCCGACTTTTCTCGACGACTCACCCGGCAACCGGAAGTAGCGACTATCCTCGGCTTCAGTCGAATACCCGATGAATCAGCGTTCTCGCGAGCGTGGCGAAATCGATTCGACGATACAGTCCATGAATATGTCCACGCTGCCGCCCATTTCGTTGTCAAAGAAATTCACGAGCGCGACATCTCAGCGTCGGAGGTTCGGCCAAAGGCAGAGATCGTCGAGGATACTGAGGAAGCCGCAGACGCAGCAGAAGACGAATCCTTCTCACAGGAGAAAATCATCCAGACGACGCGCCTCGCACGTGATCACGCCTTCGGACACTTCGACTCTGGTCGGGCGTCGAACGCCTCGTACGAGGACACGCAATTTTTCGAGTTACAGACGTTCATGGGGATGGTTCGGTGCGGAACCGGGCAGGGAGCGACTCGCTTCCAATACCGTCGTGGTGAAGAGTACAGCCCACACGGTGACACCCACCTCCGCACCGTCAAGTTGTTCGATCCCGAAGAGCTCGTGAACGGCTTCGATGAGACAACGGACCGCTTGCTTTCCGTGATCGCTTCTGAATCCTCATTCCGCCGTCCAGTCACTGCGGCGATCGACATCACGACCATCCCCTATTACGGGGATGTCGAAGGGATGTCGATGGTTAGCGGGACGAAGGACAGAGACGGTCGAGCGTTCAAATTTGCGACGCTTTCGATCATCGGACAGAACATTCCGCTGATCTTGGCTGTCGAGCCGGTCCGAGAGAGCTCTGAGTGGGATGAGAACCCGTCGAATCAGATCCATCGTACTGTGCGGCGACTGGTTCGACGAGCGAAAGAACACGTTCCGATCGAGACAGTGCTGTGTGATCGGGAGTTCGATTCGATACGCGTGTTTCAGACGCTCTCAAACCTCGATGTGAACTACCTCATTCCGAAGCGAGTCTCCAGCTCTGAACGGGATGTACTCGAACAAATGGAGGAAGGCGACCAAGAGGTGGCCGTTGAGTCAGCTTCTGTCCATGTGGAATCTGGATCGCATCCAATGCGGCTCCTGTACGTGCCGTCGACGAGTGGTGAGGGGACGGCCGTCTTCGCGACGAATCTCCGAGTCGGTCCGGAGGAAGCCGAGTCGTTCTGTCAGCGCTACAGCCGCCGGTGGCAGATCGAGAGTGAGTACAAATCGATCAAAGGTGACTTTCTCGCCAAGACCTCCTCGAAAGACTACCGCGTTCGCCTGTTCTACTTCGTGTTCGCGATCCTCTTGTACAATATCTGGCGGCTCACCGATTTCCTGCTGAAAGCAGGTGTCGACGGAGAGATGGACTACGCACCCGTGTTGACTGCGGGTGAGTGTGTTGAGCTCGTTGCCTCGTCGTTGATTCCACACGACTAACCCGCTGAGATCTCGCTGGGTCCGCCGCTCAAGAGTGACAACCGTGTTCAGCAGCGCCAAAATCCGCGCAATTTCGTACGCTCGTCCGGTAGATGCGACCAGTAGGGATCCAAATCAGGACTGGTCGGTGAGAGGAACCACGAATTGATGATAATTCGACCTGAAACTGGCCTATCCTCCGAAACTGTGGGAGTAGCGGTCACAAAATTCCTATAGCGAGATGCGATATATTACAGGTCGATAACGGGGAGTTTCTCCGAATAGATCCTGGATCGAGGCGTGTTTACCCCTGCTTCGAGACAGAAGGATCGACCTCCTCGGAGGTATGAAAGCGCCGGAAACAACGTTTCCGGTAGGTTCAGTGCTACAATTTCGGATTAACGAGGCTATCCCGAGCAGTGGACCCACACAACGATATCCGAGGTAGTGGTGCTAATAAATTGAGTAACCTATCAGCACTGCCGGTCGATCCACTGACACCACTTCTCGAAGTCCTCCGCTCCGGACTGGTCTGCGATGTTACGTAGTGTTCCAGTTCGGATCCGATCGTGTTGCGGGACGGAGACGACACGGACATCGTCGTCGTTCGTCGGGTGCTCGTATCGAAGCTTGACGTGGCTGCCGGTCCGATCAACGATAGCAAAACGATTCTTCGAGAGTGCTTTGACGATATCGCGTCCGGAAAAGTCAGGCGCTCCCATCCGACTTACTGCATGAAGTCGGGGAGGCCATCGTGCTCGTCGCGAGCCTGCTGTACTTCATCAGGATCGATACCGAGTTCATCAAGCACTTCTTTTTCCTCCTCCCAATTGTCGACCGAATCACCGGTTTCTCCCTTGTGAAGTGCGACTGCCTCGTCAAGGTTGTCTAGGGCATCTTGCCGCGTCTCACCCTGGCTTGCGACACTGGTCGCCTCGTCACGGGCGACCCACCAGCCGTCGTCCGCCTGAGTGAGCGTAATCGTTCGCCCACTCCGGGCGTCGTCGTTCGTACTCGTTTCGGTACTCATTATCACTATGTTACCAGAGCGGCATCATAAGCATTCGGCCGCTGATCGAACATACCGTATAAAATCGACTCAACAACCGAGATACATGCGTACCCTGTAGTTGATGACAATCAGTCGATCACGTTCTCAGAGGCCATCTGAAACAGATTACTCACGCTATCTCGAACACTGACCCCATCATCCTCACCGTCCTGCGGTTTCAGTCTCGCTCTTATGTAGAACTACGGAAAGCCCCCATAACAAGGCAGTCAATGGTGAGATCGACGGATGCGCCTGTGAGATTCAGCGATCTAATGATCCCAAATGTATGAGCGGCCTGCTCCAAGCCTTGCTTGGACAGGCCGCGGAACTTCCGCAGCCACGGTTGAACAAGCGAAAACAGACATTCTGCCTGATTAATGTGGACTCCGTCAGGCGATACGTACCTCTCTTTGTGGACGACCGTTCGGTGATCCCGATCCATCTCGCGGTACGCTTGGAGTCCATCTGTCCAGACCTCTCCCAGCCGCTGGGAGAGGTCTTCAG
>NZ_SGUB01000086.1:0-241 GCF_005435235.1 Halorubrum sp. GN12_10-3_MGM | reverse complement strand
GTGGAACAGAGACAGTTGCGGCTCACCCCGACTGCCCCGATGAGGGGCAGTTCGGGGTGAACGTCATCGCTCAATCAGCTCTGTCACGGTACGATCACCGCCTTCCTTACCGGAAGATCGCTGATCGCTTCGAGCAACTACACGGACTCGAACTCTCGGGTGCATCCGCGTGGCACGCGACCGAGCGCGCTGCGCGCGCCGGTCGCTGTGAGTACGAGCAGATCCGTCAAGAGATTCAGGA
>NZ_SGUB01000085.1:0-242 GCF_005435235.1 Halorubrum sp. GN12_10-3_MGM | reverse complement strand
AGATACACTGCTGAGCATCAACCAGATTGCGCCGCTGCTCGGTCGTGCTTACAAAACCATTCACACAGCGATTCGGGAGGCGGAAGCCGCGGTTCAGCGCGGCTTCCCCCTCACCTGGGAACTGTTTAATCAGACCGTCGATGGACCGACACAGGTCGACGAATCTGGCAAAGTCTGTTCTGGTTACAAAGGTCAAGAGCCGCCGCGAAACAGCCGTTCTCGCGGCGGCTCGTCGCGCACTG
>NZ_SGUB01000084.1:0-252 GCF_005435235.1 Halorubrum sp. GN12_10-3_MGM | reverse complement strand
GCTCCGTTCCGACCGATTCCTACCTTTGTATATAGCGGCCTGTCAGTTAAATCTCTGTCTGTGAAACTCGGTACAGACGTTCGGCTAGTGGATTGCTTCCCACTATGTCGGCTTCATCACCCGCCTGTAATGAGTATGAAAACTTTTGTTAGTTAAGCTTGATAGAAGAGTAATGGAGCGCTCACGTCGAAAAGAGATTGAGCATCACTTGACTGAGGAAGAAATCGATGAACTGCTACGTGAGGCCGAAGA
>NZ_SGUB01000083.1:0-252 GCF_005435235.1 Halorubrum sp. GN12_10-3_MGM | reverse complement strand
CTGGCGACGTGGCGCCAGCAGGGACGCAATCCATACGAAGAGCTTCGTCGAGCCGTCAGTAACAATGAACTGATCTCACGGGCTCACGCTGTGCCGGCTGTCGAGACTCCGGGGTAAACACGTACCAGCGTTATAATCCGCGTTCAGTTCATACCCACACTTCTGGCACTCGAAGTGTTCGCCCTGGCGGTTGCCGTCGTGCGTGAACCCACAGTCCGTCCGAGAACAGCGTTGGGATGTATGGGTCGGCTC
>NZ_SGUB01000008.1:0-140727 GCF_005435235.1 Halorubrum sp. GN12_10-3_MGM | reverse complement strand
GGACGATCGACATGCCGGAGGACCTCTCCGGGTCGGCCGACCTGACCACGCTGCGCCGCCGCGACGACCGCGCGCAGGGCGCATACGTCCGCATCCTCGGCACAGGGTACGAGGCGTTCGCCGAGGCCGCCGCCGACGACGCCGAGTTCACCGTGATCGTGGGCGAGGACTGGTCGATCATCCCGCTGGAGAACCTGATCGCCCGCGTCGGCGAGGAGACCCACCTCGTCGCCGGCGCGACGACGGCCGCGGAGGCCCGGACCGCCTTCGAGACGCTGGAGATCGGCGCCGACGGCGTCCTCCTCGACGCCGACTCACCCGACGAGATCCGCGGCGCGGTCCAGGCCCGCGACGCCGCGGACCGCGAGACGCTCGATCTCCGCTACGCCGAGGTGACCGAGATCGAACAGACCGGGAGGGCCGACCGGGTCTGTATCGACACGGGGTCGCTGATGGACGACAGCGAGGGGATGCTCGTCGGCTCGATGTCTCGCGGGCTCTTCTTCGTCCACGCCGAGACGGCGGAGTCGCCGTACGTCGCCTCGCGGCCGTTCCGCGTGAACGCGGGGGCGGTCCACGCCTACGTCCGCAACTCGGAGGGCGGCACCAACTACCTCGCCGAACTGTCGAGCGGCGACGAGGTCCAGGTCGTCGACACGGACGGCCACACCCGCGAGGCGGTCGTGGGCCGGGTAAAGATCGAGAAGCGCCCGATGTTCCGGATCCAAGCGGAGATCGAGACGGAGGACGGGACCGACCGGATCGAGACGCTCATCCAGAACGCCGAGACCGTGAAGATCGCGACGGGCGAGGGCCGCAAGGCCGTCACCGAGGTCGAGCCGGGCGACGAGGCGCTCGTCTACTACGAGGACGTCGCGCGCCACTTCGGCGAGGCCGTCGAGGAGAGCATCATCGAGAAGTGACCGCCGCGGCGGAAACCGGCCGCGTTCGTGTCGACCAGAACGCATTTTAGAGTTGATTGTTATCAGACGGCATGGCAGTCGCTAACGAGACCGATCGCCGCATCGTCGAACAGGGGTTCGTCGATCGAGTCCAACACCTCGCCCGGGCCGCGAATCCGGCGTTCGCGGCCGGGAGCCTCCTCGTCCCGCTGGCGTTCCTCGGGGCGAGCCTCGCGCTCGGGAGCACCGAACTGCTCTTCTACACGCACGTCGCGGCCGGGGCGGTCTGGTTCGGGTTCGCGCTGATCTTCCCGGCGATCATCGGTCCGACGCTCGGTGGTCTCGGCGAGGAGGCGTCGGCCGCGGTCACGACGACGCTGGTGCCGAAGGCGGTCTTCTTCCTCGTCGGCTTCTCGCTGACGACGGTGCTGTCCGGAACGGTGCTGTTGACGCCCGACCTCGGCCTCGGCTACGGCTTCGGCGGCGCGTGGTCGGGGGCCGCGCTCGCGCTCGGCTGGGGGCTGTTCGCGTTCGGGATCGCCGTGCCGCACCGGCTCCAGCTCAGCGCCTACTACGAGACGCTGTCGCCGGATCCGGACGCCTCGCGGCTCGAATCGATCGAGAAGAAGAACCTCGTCGTCGGACTGTTCGAGGGGGCGATGATGCTCGTGCTCATCGTCCTGATGACCGGGTTCCGGCTGGGATAAGCGCGGAGCGAGTGCGGGGACGGCCCCTCGGGGCGTCCGCGTCGCCCTCACCAAGGGACCCGCTCGCGGTCCTTCCAGAGCAGTCCCCCCGGGCCCCCGGTGCGAACCTGGCGAGCCACACCGGGGTCTCGGCCCCTTTCGACGGCGAGCGGGGCGCACCGTCCCCGCCCATGTCAGTCCGAACCCACCCGGGGGAGGCGGCGTTGGCGATGAGTCCCCGATCGCCGTACTCCCCGTCGAGGTAGGCCGTCAACCCTCCGAGACCGACCTTCGACAGCCGGTACGGCGGATACTCGCCCTCCATTCGTCCCTCCGTGAAGCGTCCGAGGCCCGACGACATGGAGACCACGCGCCCGCCGGGGCCGTCCAGAAGCAGCGGCAGCGCCCGCTTCGTCAGCAGGACCGGGCCGCGGAGGTTCACGGCCATCGTCCGGTCGAAGTCGGCCTCGTCCATCTCGTGAAGCGGTCCCGACCGGGAGAAGATCCCGGCGTTGTTCACCAGAACGTCCAACGACCCCCGCTCTCGTTCGATCCGGTCGACCGCCGCCCGGATCTGCCCGTCGTCGGTCACGTCCAGTTCGACGGCGCGCTGGTCCGCCGCGGTGACGTCGTTCGGGTCTCTGGCCCCGGCGTACACGGTCGCTCCCAGTTCCGCGAGACCCGCGGCGATCTCGGCTCCGATACCGCGGTTCGCGCCCGTGACGAGGGCGACGTCGTCGGTCAGGTCCGGCTTGAGGTCGATCTCGGGCTGCGGCTGCGACATATGGATCGGGGACGCCCTCCGGCCGGAAATATCCCACAGCCGGACGCACGCTCGGTCTCGGCCACGGGTGGCCGGATCGCGGGCGCGGCTGAGGGGGAATCGAGTGGATAGATTCATGCGGGTACCGCTACAGCGTAGCGAACACGGTGCGACAGTGAGTGACAGCGACCGAGGAGTGGCGGTCGTCGGCGACACGACGGTCGACCTCTACCCCACGGACGGCGGACCGATCGCGCCCGGGAGCGGCTTCGAGTGGCACGTCGGCGGCACGGCGACGAACGCCGCCCGATGGGCCGCTGCGGCCGGCTGCGAGGTCGACCTCGTCACGAACGTCGGGACCGACGTGCTCGGGGCGGCCGCCGCCGGGGACCTCGCGAACGGCCCGGTCGGCACGGAACGCCTCGCGCGGGTCGACGCGCCGTCACCGCTGACGCTGTACACCGGGGCGGCGGGCGACGAGGAATGGAACGCGTGGGTGGCCGGAAGCTGTTACGGGTTCACACCACCAGAGGATCCGGCGTCGTTCGCGGCCTCGTACGAGTGGATCCTGCTGGAGGGAGTCACGCTGCCGGCCGCGGTGAACGGGGCGACGGTCCGCCGCCTCGCCGCGGCGGCCGCGGAGCGCGGCACCCGCGTCGCGTTCGACCTCAACGGGCGTCCGAACCAGTGGTCGGGCCCGGAAGAGTACCGAGACGCGCTGCGAGAGGTCCTCCCGCGCTGCGACCTGCTGTTCGCCGGGACGGACGACCTCGCGGTGGCCGGCGTCGAGCCGACGCCGGCGGGCCTGCTCGAACTGCTCCCGGCGGACCACTCCGCGACGGCGTTCGTCACCGACGGCGGCGACGCGACGCGGGCGATGCGGATCGACGACGGGGCCGTCACGGAGCGCCTGACCGTCGCTCCCCCCTCGGCGACGGTTGCCACACCGGCCGGCGCCGGCGACGCGTTCGCGGGCGCGGTCCTCGCCGCGCGGCACGGCGGCGCGTCGGACCTCCGCCGGCTGGCGACGGTCGGCAACGCCGCGGGGGCGGCCGCAGTGGAGACCGTCGGCGCGTTCGACGCGGACGCCGCCGCGACGGACCGGTCGTTCTGACGCACGAGCGCGTCCCGCCGAGGACCGTCGACGGTGGTAGAAAAGCGGGTTCGGAGCGCTCGACGGCGCCTCAGATCCCGTACAGCTCGCCGTACTTCTCGTCGACGTAGTCGAGGAAGGCGTCGGCGGAGAAGTCCTCGCCGGTCGCGCGCACCACCAGTTCGTTCGTCTCGTAGCGGGCGCCGTGCCGGTGGACGTTCTCGCCGAGCCAGTCGCGGAGGTCGCCGAACTCGCCCTCGGCGATCTTCGCGTCGAGGTCGTCGATCTCGGCCTCGGCGGCCTCGAACAGCTGCGCGGCCATCACGGAACCGAGCGAGTAGGTCGGGAAGTAGCCGAAGTTGCCGTGGCTCCAGTGGATGTCCTGGAGACACCCCTCCGCGTCGTTCTCGGGACGGATACCGAGGTACTCCTCGTACTTGTCGTTCCAGACCTCGGGCACGTCCTCGACGTCGAGGTCGCCGCGGATCAGGTCGCGCTCGATCTCGAACCGGACGACGATGTGGAGGTGGTAGGTGAGCTCGTCGGCCTCGACGCGGATGAGATTGTCCTCGTACACCTGGTTGAACGCCTCGTAGGCGTCGCGGACCGTCGCGTCCTCGGTCTGCGGGAAGTGCTCCTGAAAGACGGGAAGGAACTCCTGCCAGAACGCCTCGCTCCGGCCGACGTGGTTCTCCCAGAGTCGCGACTGCGACTCGTGGACCGAGAGGTCGCGCGACGTGCCCAGCGGCGTGCCGAAGTGCTCCTGCGGGAGCCCGAGGTTGTACTGCGCGTGGCCGAACTCGTGGATCGTCGAGCCGACCGCGCCGAGCGGGTCGGTCTCGTCGAACCGGGTCGTCACCCGGCAGTCGAACTGGTTCCCGGACGTGAACGGGTGCGAGGAGACGTCGAGACGGCCGCGGTCGAAGTCGTAGCCGACGAGCTCGAGCGCCTCTCGCGAGAGCGACTCCTGCTCGTCCTCGGGGAAGGTCCCCTCGAAGGTGTCGACGGCGAGGTCGACATCGGACGCGCGGATCTCCTCGATCATCGGGACGAGCGCCTCGCGGAGCTCGGTGAGGATCGACTCCGCGCGCTCCATCGAGAGGCACGGCTCGAACTCCTCGAAGAGGACCTCGTAGGGGTCTCGGTCGGGGTCGATGTGCTCCGCGTACTCCCGCTTCAGCTCGACGTGTTTCTCCAGGTACGGCGCGAAGGTCTCGAAGTCGTTCTCGGCCTTCGCCTCCTCCCACGCCTGAAGCGCCTCGGAGCCCGTCTCGGAGATCTCCTCGACGAGTTCGACCGGGACGGCGTCGGCGCGCTCGTACTCGCGGCGGACCTCCCGGACGACCGCGGCCTGCTCGTCCGTGAGGTCGGCGTCGTCGAGTTCGTCGAGCAGTTCGCCCGTCTCGTCGGCGGTGACCATGTCGTGGTGGACCGAGGAGAGCGCCGAGAGCTGCTTCGACCGCGCGGGCGTGCCGCCCTCGGGCATCATCACCTGCTGGTCCCAGCCGAGGACGCCGGAGGCGCTCCCGACCGCGTTCCACCGCTGGACGCGGTCGAGGAGCGCGCCGTAGGCGTCCGGTGCGTCGGCTGCGTCGTCTGTCGCGGCTTCCGTTGCCATACGTCACGGATCGATCCCAGTCAATAAGAAGGGACCGAACGCGGAACCGACCGCGCCGAGCGCGGATCTCCCGTCCCGCGTTCGCTGCGCCGCTCGCTCGCCGAGCGCGGGATATATGCCCGGCGCCGCGGTAGGGCCTACAACAGATGTCCGACGACGAGTTCATCGACCTGCGGTCCGACACCGTCACGACGCCCTCCGAGGAGATGCGCGACGCGGCCGCGACCGCCGAGGTCGGCGACGACGTGTACCGCGACGACCCGACGGTCAACGAGTTAGAGCGCCAAGCCGCCGACGCGGTCGGCACCGAGGCCGCGCTGTACGTCCCCTCTGGGACGATGGCCAACCAGATCGCGGTCCACGCGCACACGGAGCCGGGCCAAGAGCTCCTCTTGGAGCGCGAGTCGCACATCTACCGCTGGGAGCTGGCGGGGGCGGCGAAGCTCTCCGGCGTCCAGACGCGGACGATAGACGCCGGCGAGCGGTGCGTCCCGACCCCCGAGGCGGTCCGCGAGGGGCTCGTCGACGAGGACCTCCACCGCCCCGGGACCGGTCTCCTCACCGTGGAGAACACCCACAACTACCGCGGCGGGATCGCGGTCCCGGTCGACCGGATCGCGGCCGCGGCCGAGGCCGCCCGCGAGGCCGACGTGCCGGTCCACCTCGACGGCGCGCGTGTCTTCAACGCCGCGGTCGCGCTCGGCGTCGACGCGAGCGAGATCGTCGCCCACGCCGACAGCGTCACGTTCTGTCTCTCGAAGGGGCTCGGCGCCCCGGTCGGCTCGATCCTCGCCGGCGACGAGGCGTTTATCGAGGACGCCCGCCGGGTCCGCAAGCTGTTCGGCGGCGGGATGCGCCAGGCCGGGATGATCGCCGCGCCGGCGCTCCGCGCGCTGGAGAACGTCGACCGCCTCGCGGAGGACCACGCAAACGCGGAGCGGCTCGCGGCCGGCCTCGACGCGCTCGACGGCGTCGACGCGCCCGCGCCGGACACGAATATCGTCGTTGCGGACACCGAAGCGGCCGGCATCCCGGCCGAGTCGCTCTACGCGGCCTGTAAGGACGCCGGCGTCGGCTGCGTCGAGTTCGACGACTACACGACGCGGTTCACGACTCACCTCGACGTCGACGAGGGCGACGTCGACGAGGCGGTCGACCGCGTCGCGGACGTCGTCGACAGCCTCCGGAACTGACCGTGCCGTTCGGGCCGCCGGGCCGCTCTGCGCGGCGACCCACGAAAACGTTCAATTCGACGGCCCACGTACGGCCTCGCATGGACGCACGAGCAGTCGACGCGAACGCGCGCGCCGGTCGAACGGTGGTGGACGGTTCCCGCCCCTGAGGTCGTCGGCGTGGACATCAGCGGCCGTCACGAGGAGGACGGCGAGTACCTGATGGTCGCGGCCGCGGTCCACGCGCGGATCGACTCCTCCCGGATCCGCTCCGTGGAAGGGATGGGGTTCGCCGCCGCGCGCGAGGGGCCGACGCTGGAGGCGACCGTCGCGCTCGCCGCCGACGCGGTGGGCGACCTCCCCGCGCCGCCCGACGGTCCGATCGTCGCCGAGGGCGGCGAGTTCTACGAGGAGCCGGCCGACCGCGTCGGACTCAGCTTCCAGCCCGAGTTTAAATACGTCGAGAGCATAGGCGAGCGCGAGACAGTGCAGGCAGCACACCACGCCGCGTACGCGGTCCGGGACCTCCTCCGATGAGCGACGGCGCCGGAGCGGGGGCGGCCGACGCCGACTCAGGAACCGACGGACGCCGAGCGGTCGTCGCCAAACGCGTCGACTCCGGTGCGGCCGACCTCTCCGAGATCCGTCAGTTAGCGGCGGCGGCGGGCTACGACGTGGTCGGCGAACTCACCCAGACCCGGACCGAGGACGCCGCGTTCATGTTCGGCGAGGGGAAGGTTGCGGAGCTGCGAGACCTCGTCCGGCGCGCCGACGCTGACGCGGTGATCATCGACAACGACGTGGGGCCGTACCAGACGTTCAACGTCGGCGGGAAGCTCCCCGAAGGCGTCGAGGTGGTCGACCGATTCACGCTCATCCTCGAGATATTCGGCCAGCGCGCGAACACGCGGAAGGCGCAGCTCCAGGTCGAGCTCGCGGAGCTTCGCTACGAGCTCCCCCGGGCGGAGGCGAAGGCGAGCCTCGCGAAGCGCGACGAGCGCCCCGGGTTCATGGGGCTCGGCGAGTACGACGAGAGCGTCGAGCGCGACATCAAACGACAGATATCCGAGATCCGCGACGAGCTGGCGTCGATCGCGGAGAAGGAGGAGGCGCGCCGCGAGCAGCGCCGCGACTCCGGCTTCGACCTCGTCGCGCTCGCGGGGTACACCAACGCCGGGAAGTCGACGCTGATGCGCCGGCTCGCGGACGAGCTGGCGGTCGACGAGAACGCCGAGCGTCACCGCGACCTCGACACCACCGCGGAGTCGCAGGACATGCTGTTCACGACGCTCGGGACCACGACGCGCCGGGCCGAGATGGAGAAGCGCGACGTGCTGCTGACGGACACGGTGGGGTTCATCGCGGACCTCCCCCACTGGCTCGTGGAGTCGTTCGAGTCGACGCTCGACTCGGTGTACCGCGCCGACCTCGTCCTCCTCGTCGTCGACGCGAGCGAGCCGGTCGAGGCCATGCGCGAGAAGCTCGTCACGAGCCACGACACCCTCTACGAGCGCAACGAGGCCCCGGTCGTCACCGTGTTCAACAAGATCGACCGGCTGGAGCCGGGAGCGCTCGCCGACAAGCGCGCCGCGCTCTCCGGCGTCGCGCCCGACCCGATCGCCGTCTCGGCGAAGACGGGCGCCGGGGTCGCCGAACTCCGCGACCGGGTCGAGGACGAACTTCCCGACTGGGAGCGCGAGCGGCTCGTCCTCCCGGTCTCCGACGAGGCGATGAGCCTCGTCTCGTGGGTCCACGACCACGGGTACGTCGCCGAGGAGACGTACGCGGGCGACCAGGTGACCGTCGACTTCGAGGCGAAGCCCTCGATAGTCGCCCGCGCCCGGGCGAAGGCTGCCGAGATGGCGGCGGCGCCCGCCGAAGAGTCGGCCTGACCGCCGCGGGTCGGGCGCTCGCCGAAGACCGTCCGACCGCCGCCCGGCCCCGCGCAGACCGCTCCGGCCGGACCGTCCTGCCCGGACCGTTTCGCCCGGCGAGCGGTCGGACAAAGTATACGTTCCTCCGCGGGCCATCACGTGGTATGGACGACTCCGGTGGCGGGGGGCGGCTGACAGACGGCGACGAGGACGTCGTCCCGCCGCCGGCCGACTTCTTGGAGCGAGCCGCCGCCGATGACCCGGGTGTGTACGAGCGGTTCGAGCGGGAGGGGCCTGACGCGTGGCGCGCGGCGGCCGACCTCCTGACGTGGGACCGCGAGTACGAGACGGTCCTCGACGACTCCGAGCCGCCGTTCTACGAGTGGTTCCCGGACGGGCGGCTCAACGCCGCGGCGAACTGCGTCGACCGCCACCTCGACGACCGCCGGAACCAGCTCGCGATCCGGTGGTTCGGCAAGCGCGGCGAGCGCCGGTCGTACACCTACCTCGACCTCCACCGCGAGGTGAACGCGGTCGCGGCCGGGCTCCGCGACCTCGGCGTCGAGGAGGACGACGTGGTCACGCTGTACCTGCCGATGGTCCCGGAGCTACCGATCGCGATGCTGGCGTGCGCTCGCATCGGCGCGCCGCACAACGTCGTCTTCGCGGGGCTGTCCGCGGAGGCGCTCGCGACCCGGATCGACGCGGCCGACTCCGAGTACCTGATCACCTGCGACGGCTACTACCGCCGCGAGGACGCGTTCAACCAGAAATCGAAGGCGGACAACGCCCGGATCCGCGCCGAGAGCGAGCTGTCGGCCGCCGTCGTCGTCGATCGCCTCGGCGACGAGCTGGCCGTCTCGCTCGGCGACGACGAACACGAATACGGCGCGCTCGTCGACGCGCACGACGGCGAGACCGTCGAGCCGGTCGCCCGGGACGCGACGGATCTGCTGTTCGTGATGTACACCTCGGGCACGACCGGCCGGCCGAAGGGGGTCGAGCACGCGACGGGCGGCTACCTCGCGCACGTCGCGTGGACGACGCGGAAGGTCTTGGACGTGCGCCCGGACGACACCTACTGGTGCGCCGCCGACATCGGCTGGATCACCGGGCACTCCTACGGGGTGTACGGCCCCCTCGCGACCGGGACGACCACGGTGCTGTACGAGGGATCGCCCGACTACCCCGACCGCGACCGCGTCTGGGACCTGATCGAGCGCAACGCGGTGAGCGTCTTCTACACCTCACCGACCGCGATCCGGTCGTTCATGAAGTGGGGCGCGGAGTACCCCGAGTCGCACGACCTCTCGTCGATCCGCCTGCTCGGGACGGTCGGCGAGTCGATCACGCCGAAGGCGTGGCGCTGGTACCGCGAGCACGTCGGCGGCGGCGACGCGCCGGTCGTCGACACGTGGTGGCAGACTGAGACCGGGGCCATCGCGCTTGCCACCCTCCCCGGAATAACCCCCATGAAACCGGGGAAGGTCGGCCCGCCGCTGCCCGGGATCGACGCCCGCGTCGTCGACGAGGACGGCGAGCCGGTCGATCCCGGCGAGTCCGGGTACCTCGCGCTCGCGTCGCCGTGGCCCGGAATGTTGCGCGGGCTCCGGGAGGGCGACGAGCGCTACCTCCGGGAGTACTGGCTCAGGGGCGAGGACGGCTGGCGCTACCGGACCGGCGACGGCGCGACCGTCGACGAGGACGGCTACGTCACGATCCTCGGTCGCGTCGACGACGTGATCAACGTCCGCGCCCAGCGGTTCAACACCGGGGAGCTGGAGGCGGCCATCGTCGACGCCGACGGCGTGACCGAGGCCGCCGTCGTCGGCGACGGCGACGGCCGCATCGTGGCGTACGTGACGACGAAGAGCGGCGTCGAGCCCGACGAGGGGCTCCGCGACGCCGTCGCCGACCGGCTGGCGGGGGCGGTCGGCGACGTGGCCCGCCCGGACCGGATCGTGTTCACCCCGGAACTTCCGAAGACGCGCTCCGGGAAGATCATGCGACGGTTGCTGGAGGACATCGCCCGCGGCGAGGAGTTCGGCGACGTGAGCGCGCTCCGGAACCCGGAGGTCGTGGGCGAGATCGAGTCGACCGTCAGAGACGAGAACAGCCGGCCGTAGCTTCGGTCGCCGCCACCCGCCCGCGACGCCGGCGAACGTTCCGCACCGGTCGGCTTCCGTCTGCTGCCACCGACCGTACAGCCCCTTTTGCCGCGTCGGCGTGTCGGGATGTCGGGGCGGGATCGCGTTGGCGAGGGTGCGGGCGGAAGTATTTCGGGAATGCGAGCAGATGCGAAGTACTTCTCCGGAACATCGTTTCCGAACGGAGGAATCTCGCCACGGCGCGGTAGCTCAGGGGACCGAGATCCGCGTTTCCGGAACAGTTTTGTTTCGGCTTCTTGTTGGTTCCCGAAACGAATGGTCGACGGACTCGACGCGGACGCCTACGACGCGCTCGTCACCGCCGCGGAGACGTATCGAGCGGCGCTCGTCGTCAGGCTGGCGGGCGAGGCCGGCCTCCGGACGGAGGAGGTAACCCGCGTCGCCCCGCGACACCTCCACGAGGCGGAGTCGGGCGCCGGCGCGCGGCTCCTCGCGGTACCGGCGGCCGAGGACGGCGAGCGTGAGGACGGAGACGGGGCGCCGCCGGCCGACATCGACGAGCGGATCGACCGCGAGACCGTCGTTCCGGCCTCGTTGGCCGCCGACCTCGACCGGTACGCGACGAGCGAGGGGCTCGGCGCGGACGACCCGTACGTCGACGTCTCGCCCCGCCGGGTCCAGATGATCGTGCGCGAGACGGCGGCGCGAGCGGCGAATCGCACCGACGCCGCCCCCGAGGAGCGGGTCACGCCGAGCGCCCTCCGGAAGACGTTCGCCAGACGGCACCTCGTCGACCGAGATGTCGACCCGCGCGCCGTCCGCGACGCCGGCGGCTGGGAGTCGCTCGGCACGCTCGACCCGTACCTCGACCCGCTCGACGGGGAGGCGCTGGCGGCCGCCCTCGCCGTCGACGCCGGCGCCGACGCCGACGCCACCGTCGGGCGGACCGGGACGACCGTCCTCCCGGGGTTCGAGGCGCTCACCGAGTCCGGGCCGTCAGACCCCGTCGCCGCCGTCGCCGCCGGGCTGACCGAGGCGGACCGCTGGACAGAGGCGTGGTTCGCCCGTCGGGCGGTCGGGGGCGAGCGGGTCGAGATCGCCGCGACCGCGGGCGTCGACCGGGCGACGCTCGCGGAGCGCGACGTGTCCGCGCGGGGCCCGTGGCAGGACGCGATAGCCGACGAGGCGCCGGTCTCGACCGACGGCCGACAGGAGACCGGCGGCCGGCCCGCGGTCGCGGTGCCGGCGGCCTACGAGGGCGCGGTCCACGGCGCGCTCTGCGTCGTCGCCGCCGCAGACCCGGTCGACGGCGCGGAGACGCGTTCGCTCGCGGTCCTCGGACGCTGCCTCGGTCGGCTGATCACCGCGGACCGGTGGCGGGAGCTGCTCCACTCCGACGCGGTCACCGAGGTCGAGTTCCGCGCGACCGACGACGGCGCGTTCCTCGCCCGGGCGAGCGAGCGGCTGGACTGCCGGATCGAACTGGCCTCGACCGTCGACGTCGACGACGAGGTCTCCCGGGCGTACCTCTCCGTCGACGGGGCCGGTCCGCAGGAGTTCGCGACCGTCGTCGAGGAAGTCAGGGGCGTCTCCGACTTCCGCGTGATCGAGACCCGGGAGGACGGGTGTTCGGCGTCGGTGCGCCTCGCGGGCGGGTCGCTCGTCAGGGCGCTCATCGACCACGGGGCGACGGTGCGCGACGCGTCGGCCGCAGACGGGCGGGTCCGCGTCGTCGCCGACTTCCCGGAGGGAACGAACGTCAGGCCCGTCGCCGACGGGCTCCGCGACCGGTTCGCGGGCGTCAGGCTGGCGAGCAAGGAGTCGGTCGCGCGCTCGCCGCGCACGGAGTCGGCGCTGCGGGACGGGATCGCCGACCGGTTCACCGACCGCCAGTGGGCCGCGCTGTCGGCGGCGTACCACGGCGGGTACTTCGACTGGCCGCGCGGCAGCACGGCCGAGGAGGTCGCCGACGCGATGGACGTCTCCTCCCCGACGTTCCACAACCACCTCCGAAAGGCCCAGCGCGCCCTGCTCGACGGCGTCTTCGAGGAGGACGGAGATCGGGCCTCCCGCGAGGACGGGAGGATCGTCGGCGCCGACGAGTAGGGGCCGTCGAGCAGGGCGCCTCGCCGGGGTATCCATCACGATTTTTCGTATTTAGCGTCAGCGTTTATATGGTGATATTGGTTGGATACGACCGTACCATGACAGAGGGAGACGGCCAACTGGAAGCGAGATTAGCGGAGCAAGAGGTGTTCGAGCCGTCGGAGTCGTTCGTCGAGCAGGCGAACGTCTCCGACCCGGAGATATACGAGGAGTTCGAGGAGAACTGGCCGGAGTGTTGGGAGACGGCCGCCGACCTGCTGGAGTGGGAAACCGACTACGACCGGGTGCTCGACGACGACGACCCGCCGTTCTACGAGTGGTTCACCGGGGGCGAGCTGAACGCGTCGGCGAACTGCCTCGACCGACACCTCGACGACCGCGGCGACGAGGTCGCCATCGAGTGGGTCGGCGAGCCCGTCGACGAGGACGACCGCTCGTACACCTACGAGGAGCTCCACCGCGAGGTGAACGAGTTCGCCGCCGCCCTTCGGGAGCAGGGCGTCGAGGAGGACGACGTGGTCACGATGTACATGCCGATGATCCCGGAGCTGCCGATCGCGATGCTGGCGTGCGCTCGCATCGGCGCGCCCCACAGCGTCGTGTTCGCCGGGTTCTCGGCCGACGCGCTCGCGACGCGGATGAACGCCGCGGAGTCGGAGTACCTCGTCACCTGCGACGGCTACTACCGCCGCGGCGACCCGCTCGACCACCTCGACAAGGCGAACGAGGGGCTCGCGGGCGTCGACCACGACACCACGACCGTCGTCGTCGACCGGCTCGGGCCGAACGGCGACGACTTCGGTCACGACCTCGGCGGCGACCAGCTCGACTACGGCGACCTCGTCGCGGCCCACGAGGGCGCCGAGGTCGAGCCCGTCACCCGGGACGCCGAGGACATGCTGTTCCTGATGTACACCTCGGGAACCACCGGGAAGCCGAAGGGCGTGAAACACACGACCGGTGGGTACCTCTCGTGGGTGTCGTGGACCTCGCAGTCCGTCCTCGACATCAAGCCGGATGACACGTACTTCTGCTCTGCCGACATCGGGTGGATCACCGGTCACTCCTACATCGTCTACGGGCCGCTCTCGCTCGGCACGACGACGATGATGTACGAGGGGACGCCCGATCACCCCGAGCAGGACCGGCTCTGGGAGATCGTCGAGGAGTACGAGGCGACCCAGCTGTACACGGCGCCCACGGCGATCCGCGCGTTCATGAAGTGGGGCGCGGAGTACCCCGACCGTCACGACCTCTCCTCGCTGCGCCTGCTCGGCACGGTCGGCGAGCCGATCAACCCGCGCGCGTGGAAGTGGTACTACCAGCACATCGGGGACGAGGAGTGCCCGATCGTGGACACGTGGTGGCAGACCGAGACCGGCGGGATGATGGTGACCACGCTGCCCGGCGTCAAGGACATGAAACCCGGCGCCGCGGGACCGCCGCTGCCGGGGCTCGACGTTCAGATACTCGACACGCTCGGCGAGGAGGTCGAGCCCGGGAAGGCGGGGTACCTCACGGTACAGAAGCTGTGGCCCGGCATGCTCCGGACGCTGTACAACAACGACGAGCGCTACATCGAGGAGTACTGGGCGGAGTACTCCGACACCGACAGCGACGACCCCGACGACTGGGTGTACTTCCCGGAGGACGGGGCGAAGATCGACGAGGACGGCTACATTACCGTCCTCGGCCGCGTGGACGACGTGCTCAACGTCTCCGGCCACCGGCTGGGGACGATGGAGATCGAGTCCGCCATCGTCGGGGTCGAAGGGGTGGCGGAGGCGGCCGTCGTCGGCGGCAATCACGACATCAAGGGCGAGGCGGTGTACGCCTACGTGACGACCGAGGACGGCTACGAGGGCGACGACGAGCTCCGCGACGCGATCGTCGCGGGCGTCGAAGACGCCATCGGCCCGATCGCCCGGCCCGAGCAGGTCGTGTTCACGCCCGACCTGCCGAAGACCCGATCCGGGAAGATCATGCGCCGCCTGCTGGAGAACATCGCCGACGGCAAGGAGCTCGGGAACACGAGCACGCTTCGGAACCCCGAGATCGTCGAGGAGATCCAACAGAAGGCCGACGCCGAGTAGCGCTCGGCGCACCGTTTTCGATCCGTCTCAGCCACGACCACGACGGACGACGCGACGGCAACTATCACGAAAAACTCAGATAAACAAACTCACGACTCAGGCCAAAACATGACAGATAATACCTCACGCGAACGGGACGACGCGGTCACCGACGGGGGGCGCGCATCCGACGACGCGGCCACCGACGGGGGCGTCGCCTCTGCCGGAGCCGCACAGACGCACAGGGACACCGACTACCTCAGCGAAGAGGTGAACCTGCTGAAACCGAGCACCGCGTACATGCGGGACCATCTCAGGATCGTCTGGACCGGATTCATCGTCTGGGCGCTCGCCGTCTTCGGCCCGGTGACACTGACGATGCTCGCTCCGGGGCCGATGACGACGACGACGGTACCGGTGCTCGGGTTCCCCCTCCACTACTTCCTCGTCGCCTTCGGAGCGCCGACGAGCGCCCTCGTCTTGGCGGCCGTCTACGCCCGTCAGCGCGACAAGTTGGACGATAAGTACGGCATCGAACACACCGCCGCGGAGCCCGCGGACTCCGGGAGCGTCGACGACGGGGGGCAGCAGGGATGATGGCCCCGCTTCAAGCCGAGGCGCTCGACATCTCGTTCAAGCTCCTCCCGGCGATCATCGTCTTCCTGATGATGGCCTCGTTCCTCGTCATCGGGTTCGTGTTCAAGGTGGCGGACGCCGAGGGCATGTGGGTCGCCGGCCGGGGTATCGGCAACATCGAGAACGGGATGGCGATCGGCGCCAACTGGATGTCGGCCGCCTCGTATCTCGGCCTCGCGGGGCTAGTCGCGCTGTCCGGATTCTACGGGCTGGCGTTCATCGTCGGCTGGACCACCGGGTACTTCGTCCTGCTCATCTTCCTCGCGGCGCAAATGCGCCGGTTCGGGAAGTACACTGCGCCGGACTTCGTCGCGGACCGGTTCAACTCCCCGATGGCACGCGCGCTGGCCGCGTTCACCACGCTGCTCATCGCGTACGTCTACTCCGTGGGCCAGGCCCGCGGGATGGGGCTCGTCGGCCAGTACGTCTTCGGGCTCGACATCGTCCCGATGATCGTCGTGATGATGACCATAACGGTCGGGTACCTCGCGCTCTCCGGAATGCTGGGCGCGACGAAGAACATGGCCGTCCAGTACGTTATCCTCATCATCGCGTTCCTCGCGGGCGTCTACGTCGTCGGCTTCTCGCAGGGCTACTCCACCGTGCTTCCGCAGATCGAGTACGGCACCCTGTTCAGCGAACTCAGCCGGCAGTTCTCCGAACCGTTCATCGGCGGGAACAGCTACTACCTCTGGGTCGCGACGGCGTTCTCGCTCATCGTCGGGACCTGCGGACTCCCGCACGTCTTGGTCCGGTTCTACACGGTCAAAAACGAGCGCACGGCCCGGTGGTCGACGGTCTCGGGGCTGTTCTTCATCATGCTCCTGTACTGGGCCGCGCCGGCGATGGCCGCCTTCGGCGTCGACCTGTTCGCCGCGGTCAACAACCTCTCCCCGGACGCCGTCTACAGCGGCCAACAGGCGATGTCCGGCGCGGAAGGGGACGTTATCGTCGTGCTGGCCGCCCAGTTCGCGAGCCTGCCGCGCTGGTTTGTCGGCCTCGTCGCCGCCGGCGGGATGGCCGCGGCCATCGCGACGACCGCCGGACTGTTCATCACGGCCTCTTCGGCCGTCGCACACGACATTTACTCGGAGCTCATCAACCCCGACGCGACCCAGCGCCAGCAGGTGCTCATCGGGCGGGCGACCATCATCGGCATCGGCGCCCTGGTCACCGTCACCGCGTTCAACCCGCCGGCGCTCATCGGTGAACTCGTCGCCTACGCGTTCTCGCTCGCCGGCACCGTGCTGTTCCCGATGTTCTTCCTCGGGCTCTGGTGGGAGAACACCAACCGCCAGGGGGCCTTGGCCGGGATGTCCGTCGGTCTCCTGCTGTGGATCACTTCGATCATCAACAGCGTCCTGCCCGCCTACCTGGGCTTCCTCGCCGACATCGCCGGTGGCTCCGGACAGGCGATCGTCCCGATCTACGCCCAGTACGTCCCGCCGATCGGCGCTGCTTTAATCGGAACGCCGCTCGTGTTCCTCGTCACGATTGTCGTCTCGATGGCGACGCCGGAACCGCCATTGGAGACCAAGCGGATGGTGCGCCAGTGTCACAGCCCCGAACCGATGGGGCAACAGCAGACCGCCGAGGACGTGGTCGCCGACGGCGGTGAAGACGTCGCGACGGACGGTGGTCGCGCAGTTGACGACGAGACGACGGAGGAGGAGCGATAATGTACGACCGCATCCTCGTTCCCACCGACGGCAGCGACGTCGCGGAGGCAGCGGTCGACCACGCCCTCGACCTCGCGGAGAAGTACGACGCCGAGGTCCACGCGCTGTACGTCGTCGACATCGACTCCGTGAACATCAGCCTCGGGACCGAACAGGTGGACCGAATCAAGCAGGGTCGGTTCGACGAGATGGACGAGCTGAAAGAACAGGCCGAAGCGGCGACCGGCGTCGTCGCCGACCGTGGCGCCGAGCGCGATGTCGACATCATCGAACACGTCGCGGGCGGGCGACCCCACAAGGTGATCGCCGACTACGCCGAGAATCACGATATCGACATCATCGTGATGGGGAGCCACGGCCGCGCGGGCGTCCGCCGCGCCCTGCTCGGCAGCGTCACGGAGCGTACCCTGCGCTCGACGCACGTCCCCGTCCTCGTCGTCGACTACCTCGACGAGGACTGAACCCCGAGGTTCGGTTCCTCGCCGACGGACGGATCGACTCGCCGCGCGGTCGACGCCGCGCGATTCCGCAACACCGACGTATCCCCCTCAGCCACTCACCATATGCCCGACTCGGACGCCGCGGAGACGCCGGACGACGAGCTGACCGACCCGAGCGTCGCCGACCGCGCCCGGCACGTACTCAGCGAGAACGGCACCGGAATGTTACAGGACCTGCTGTTCGCGCTCGTGTGGGTCGGGCTCGCGTCGTCGCTGTACAACGTCGCCTTCTCGGCGGCCCCGCAGTGGGTGCTGTACATGTTCATGCTCGCGGGGATCCCCGCCTACTTCGGCTTCTTCATCTCGCTGGAGATCGCCAAAGAGCAGAGCGCGCGCTAACGCGCCCGATTACTCTCGCCGTTCACCCGGCGAGTTCGCGAATATCACCGACGTCGAGTAACCGCTCGTCCGGATCCAGCGCGGCGCGGTACGTCGCCCGCGCGACCGTGTCCACGGAGAGCGGCCGCGACTCGCCGAGCCGGGACGCGATCGGCCGCGCGCTCGCGACGAACCGGAGGAGGCGGTCGACCACGCCGGGAACGTGCGGCTGTCCCTCCCCGTACACCGGTCCCGGTCGGAGGGTGACGGCGTCGAGGTCGAGGTCGGCGATCCCGGTCTCGGCGCGTCGCTTGGCCGTCAGGAAGGCGTTCCGGACGCCGGGCGGCTTCCCGGCCGCGGAGAGGAAGACGAACGCGTCGACGCCGGCCCGCTCCGCCTCCAGCGCCGCGAGGAGGGCCGCGTCGCCGTTGACGCGCTCGAAGGTCACGCCGTCGGTCGGCGCCTCGGTGAGGGTCCCGACGGCGTGAACCACGGCGTCGACGCCGTCGAGGCGATCGCGCCACGCGTTCGGCCGGAAGAGGTCGGCGCTCGTCCACGAGACGTCGTCGACCCAGTCGGCGGCGAGGTCCGGGCGGCCGCCCCGCGAGACGCTGCGGACCTCGTGGCCGTCGCGGACCGCGAACCGACAGACGCCGCGTCCGATGAACCCGCTGCCGCCGACGACGAGGAGGGTGGACATGCGCCGGCGTACGCTCCGCGCCGTCTTGGGACTTCGGGACGGCGAGCCGAGAGAGACCGACGAGGGACTGTCGGTGGCGTTCAGCGCCGCAGGAACCCGAGGAGCGCGTAGTCTCCGTCGGGATCGTACCGGCGGAAGGCGAGGCTGTTCGTCAGCACCGACACCGACGAGAACGCCATCGCCCCGGCCGCGAGGGCGGGCTGGAGCAGCCCGAGCGACGCGAGCGGGATCATCGCGGTGTTGTAGCCGAGCGCCCACACGAGGTTCTGTTTGATCTTCCGGAGCGTCGCGTCGGAGACGCGGATCGCCTTCACCACGTCGAGCGGGTCGTCGCGCATCAGCGTCACGTCGGCGGCCTCGATCGCCACGTCGGTCCCGGAGCCGATCGCGGTGCCGACGTACGCGACCGCCAGCGCGGGGGCGTCGTTGACGCCGTCGCCGACCATCATCGCCCGACGGCCGTCGCTCTGGATCGCCTCGACCGCGTCGGACTTGTCCTCGGGGAGGACGCCGGCGCGGACGTTCTCGGGGTCGATGTCGACCTGCTCTGCGACCGCGCGGGCCGTGCGCTCGTTGTCGCCCGTGATCATCATCACGTCGACCCCGCGCTCGCGGAGCTGGCTCACCGCGTCCTTTGCGCTCGGTTTCACCGTGTCCGCGTCGGCGACGACGCCGAGGAGCTCCCCGTCGTCCGCGCCGGCGGGGACCCGCGCGACGAGCATCGCCGTCTTCCCCTCGCGTTCGAGCCGCTCCATCGCGTCCGCCGCGGGCGAGGGGTCGATCCCGGCGTCGCGCAGCAGCTTCCGGTTGCCGACGAGTACCTCGTCGCCGTCGACGGTGGCTCTGACTCCGTGCCCCGGGACGTTCTCGAACGACTCGGGCTCGCCGAGGTCGAGGCCGCGCGCCTCGGCACCGTCGACGATCGCCCGGGCGAGGGGGTGTTCGCTGCCGCGTTCGGCGCTAGCGGCGAGCCGGAGGATCTCGTCTTCGGCCGTCGCCGTCGCGTCGTCCGTCGCCGCCGCGTCGCCGCGCTCGGCGACCGCGCCGCCGTCGGGGACCTCACCGGTCGCGACCACGTCGGTGAGCTCCATCTCGCCCGCCGTGAGCGTTCCCGTCTTGTCGAACACGACCGTGTCGACGTCTTTCGCGCGTTCGAGGACGTCGCCGCCCTTGAACAGGACGCCGTTCCGCGCCCCGATGGTGGTCCCGACCATCGTCGCGGCCGGGGTCGCGAGCCCGAGCGCGCAGGGACACGCGATGAGCACCGACGAGGCGAACACGACGACGGCGAACTCGAACACCGAGATGGTCCCGCCGGTCGAACCGGGTCCGCCCGCGACCTGCCCCCACAGCGGGAGCGAGTCGACGAAGCCCGCGAGCGCCTCGGGGAAGAGGAACCAGACGACGCCCCAGAACAGCGCGTTCGCGATGACCGCGGGCACGAAGTACGCGGAGATCCGGTCCGCGAGGTTCTGGATGTCGGGCTGGCGGGACTGCGCCTCCTTCACCGTCTGAACGATCTGCTGGAGCGCGGTGTCCGCGCCGACCTTCGTCGCCTCGACGACGAGGAGGCCGTTCTCGTTTATCGTCGAGCCGACGACCTCGTCGCCCTCGCCCTTCTCGACCGGGACGGACTCCCCGGTCACCATCGACTCGTCGACCGCGGACTGTCCCTCGACGACGACGCCGTCGGTCGGGATCTGCTCGCCGGGGCGGACCTTCATCCGGTCGCCGACCGCGACCTCGTCGATCGGGACCTCGCGCTCGGTCCCGTCCTCGTCGACGAGGGTCGCGGTGTCGGCCTCCATCTCCAGGAGCTTCCGCAGCGCGTCGCCGGCCTGTCCCTTCGAGCGGGCTTCGAGGTAGTTGCCGAGCGTGATGAAGACGAGGATCAGCGCCGCCGTGTCGAAGTAGACGCTCCCGGCGACCAGATCGAGGAGGACGGCGACGGAGTAAACGTACGCCGTCGACGACCCCAGCGCGATCAGCACGTCCATGTTGGCGCGGCCGTTCGTGACGAGCGCCTTGTACGAGTTCCTGTAGAACGGCCGCCCGAGCACCAGCTGGACCGGCGTCGCGAGCGCGAACTGGACCCAGCCGATCTCGACGCCGAGGACCCGCTCCGGGACGACGGCGCCCCCGAGGAGGAGCTTGTCGGCCATGAAGAACAGCAGCGGCGCGGCCAGCGCGGCGCCGAACAGCGTCAGCCGGAGCTGCTTTCTGATCTCCGCGTTCCGAGCCGCGTCGCGCGCGCTCTCGCCAGAGTCGCCGTCCTCCCCCTCGCCGTTCGAGTCCTCGTCCTCGCGGACCGGCGAGTAGCCCGCGTCCTCGACGGCGTCGTACAGCGCCGCCCGCGAGGTCTCGGCGGGGTTGTATCGGACCTGCGCCTCGTCCGTCGCGTAGTTCACGTCGGCGTCGACGACGCCGGGCACGGACTCGAGGGCGTCGCGGTTGGCGTCCGCGCAGTTCGCGCACGACATGTCGGTGATGGCGACGGTCGCCGTCTCCGAGACCGCCCCGTAGCCCGCGTCCTCGATCGCGTCGTAGATCGCCGCGAGCGACGTCGCCTCCGGGTCGTACTCGACGCTCGCCTCGTCGGTCGCGTAGTTCGCGTCCGCCCGCGAGACGCCGTCCAGCGACTCGACGGCGTCGCCGACCGCCGCCGAGCAGTTGGCGCAGCTCATCCCCGTGATGTCGAGGTGGGTCGTTCTGGCACTCATCTTGGGTACTACTACGGGATACTCCCTTAGTGCGTTTTCCCATTCGAAACCAAAGCCTGACAAGAGAGAAAATTTAGAATCCGAAGCTACCGGAGGGTTTCGCCCGAACTCGACCCTATTTCCTCCCCACGAACGCGGCACACAACACTTATCACCTCGTCGGGCGACAGTTGATCCGCGATGGCGACAGGCAAGGTCGACTTCTTCAACGACACCGGCGGCTACGGATTCATCGAGACTGACGACGCTGACGAGGACGTGTTCTTCCACATGGAAGACGTCGGCGGCCCGGACCTCGAGGAGGGACAGGAGGTAGAGTTCGAGATCGAGGAGGCGGACAAGGGTCCGCGCGCGACGAACCTCACTCGGCTGTAACTCGTCCGGCGGCATCCGCTACCGGCGAACTCGGACAGCTCTCGAAACGCGTTCCGTGTATATTACGCACCGCGAGCGACGGCGCCGTCGTTCGTCCGTCGGCCGACGCCCTCGCCGTCTCTCCCTCCCGCCGGCGGCGTCGCCGTTTTACTCGCCGAGCGACGAGCTTTCTACATGGAGGCCGACGACCCTAACAGCCACCTCGACGACCTCGACGCGTTCGTCGCCGAGAACCTCGACCGCTACGCCGAGACGCAGGGCGTCCTCCCGGAGCGGCTCGACGAGTTCGGCGAGCGGTACCGCTCGCAGGGGCACCTGACGCGGGACCAGCTGTACGAGATCGCCTACGAGTCGTCCACGCGGAGCGCGTACCACGTCGAGAAGAATCCCGAGGCGCGCTGCCGCGAGGTGACGCGCAACGCGCGCGCCGTCGACGGCGACTTCTCGTCGATCCACCTCATCACCGGCCTCGCCGGGTTCAAAGCGGCGACCGCGTCGTGCGTGGTGGCCGCGCTCGACGGCGATCGGCACGCCGTCGTCGACACGCGGGTCTGGGCGTCTCTGGAGCGGCTGGGTTACCTCGACGGGCGCAAGGAGTCGTTCGACGCCGCCGACTACGTGACGATGATCGAGCCGATCCGCGCGATCGCCGACGAGACGGGCTACCGGCCGGTCGACGTGGGCTACGCGCTGTTCGCGCACGACGCCCACGTCCGAGACGGGACGCTTCACTGAGGGACGGACCGAGCGAGCCGCGGCCGCGCGAGCGGCGCGCGAAAACCGCCTACACCGGGTACTCGACGCCGGTCGCCTCGGTCGAGTACTCCCAGAGCTTCCGGGCGTCGTCCCGGTCGTAGGAGGCGTCGTTCGACCGCCCGACGGTCGGGTGCCCGCGCATGTTCATCAGGCCGCCCGGCTCGACGTACGCCCCGCCGTCGACGTCGGCGGTGGCCGCGTACAGCATCGGCTCGACGCCGATATCGGCGTCCTGCCCGAGGACCGCGTTCGCGGCCTTCATGCCGACCTTCATCAGCGGGTTCCCGCTCTCCTCGGCGGTCCGCATCTGGAGGTTCGTGTCGGTGTAGCCGGGGTGGCAGGCGACGCTGCGGATCCCCGGGTCGCCGTCCTCGTCGCTCGCGGCGTCGAGCCGGCGCTGGAGCTCGTAGGCGAACAGCAGGTTCGAGAGCTTGCTGCGTCCGTACGCCTGCCACTTCCCGTACGACCGTTCCCAGTTGAGATCCGAGAAGTCCATCTCGCCCTGCTCGTGGGCCCCCGAGGACTGCGTGACGACGCGGGCGTCACCGCCGATCCCCTCGGCGGCGTCGAGGAGGTCGAACAGCCGTCCGGTGAGCGCGAAGTGGCCGAGGTGGTTGACGCCGAACTGCGTCTCGAAGCCGTCCTCGGTCTCGCTACGCGGGATCGCCATCACGCCGGCGTTGTTACAGAGCACGTCGACGGCGTCGTAGTCGTCTCGCAGGCCCTCGACGAACGCCTCCACCGAGTCGAGCGACGCGAGGTCGCACTCGCGGACGTCGAGGTCGCCGTCGAGGCCGCCCCTGGCGTCCGCCCGGGCCTCGTCGGCCGCCGCCTCGGCGCGCTCGACGCTCCGACACGCCATCACGACGGTCGCGCCCCTCGCGGCGAACTCCCGGGTCCCCTCGAACCCGAGCCCGCTGTTCGCCCCGGTGACGACCACCGTCTTCCCGTCCAACCGCGGCATCTCGTCGGCCGTCCATCCTGACATGGACGGAGGAAGGGGCGTCACGGGGAGAAACCTGTCGGCGGCCGAACCGTCGCCCGAGAGCGTCCCCGGGACGGGGCGGCGACGCTCCGAAATCAGGTCTCCTCGAACCCGCGCAACACGACGGCCACCGCGTCCGCGGACGGAACGTCGCGGACGGCGTACTCGGTCGGGTGCCGTCGGGCGTGCGGGTACGTGTCCGGCTGCGGGACCGCGTACGTCTCCCGCCCCTCGAAGCCCCTGAAGAAGTCCCGCGTGATCATCGGTTCGACGAACGCTAACCGCGGCGGCTCGCTCTCGTCGGGTGCGATGAACCCCTGGATGAGCGTATTCGCGAACGCGTCCGGGTCCCCCGGCTCGCCCGGGCCGTCCGGGAGTTCCGGCGCGTCCGCGGGAGCCGTGTGTTCGCCCATGTCGGTGATGTACCGCTGGTCGGCGACCGGCTCGGGCGACCGCGCGTACCCCTCGGGGAGCTGGTCGTAATCGAACCGCGTCTCCGTCACCTCGCCGTCGGGATCCGGCTGCGGACTGCCGGGCGCGTACTCCCCGTTCCCGGTGTCGTACGGCGGGAGTCGAGGTCCGTCGACGGCGTCGACGGTCGCCGGATCGAGCATGTGGAAGTGAATATCGAAGTGCGGCTTGAGCCACGCGCCCGCCCCGCCGAAGTGGCCGCCCGGATTCCAGTTGAGCCCGAGGAACGTGAACGGCGTCCGCTCCGCGGCTGGGAACGGGACGAAGAACTGGAGCGACTGCTTGAAGTGGACCTGCGTCGCCTGCCCGCCCGCGCGGTACTTGTCGGTCTCGGCCCGGTGGTTGGCCGCTTCGAGCTCGCCGGCGTTCGGGAGGCCCTCCAGCGCCGTCCGGTCGAACTCCACGCCGTGGTACTTCGGCTCGCCCGACGGGGTCTCGGTGGTGAACGTCCTGACCGAGCCGTTTCCGAGGTCGACGCTCCGGCCGTAGGTCGTGATCCCCTTCGGTGGGAACCCGCCCGCAGCGCGGACGCCGGCGCCGTTCCCACTTCTCGGTTCGCCGACGGCGGTCGACGTGCCCCAGACGAGGGCGGCGCCGGTCGCGGCCGCGCCTCGGAGTACCGCCCGTCGGTCCGGCTCCGGCGGTCGGGTCGTGGTTCGCGCTCGGTTCGCCTCGCCACTCGCGTCGTCTGTCATTTCAGTGCTCCCTCCCGGCACGAATGCTGGTCTGTGACACATCACCGTGCCGCATTGATCAATAAATTTAAATTATTTCAATGTAATGACCGGGCGGCCGACGGTATGACGGGATAGCGAGTTCAGACGCGTCCCGAGAACTGTCACGTGAGAGCGGCACACGCATCCGTCGGAGACGGCTTCTTCCGCGGGGATACACTTTCACCGCGCCGCCGGTGCGTTTTTAGGTGCCTCGGGGAAAGGAGTGAGTACCGAATGACGTCCTTCCAGTCGACGATCGGCGACGAGGAGGGGATCGCGGAGGAGCTGGCCGAGGGCCAGCGCGAGATCTCCATCGCCGAGTTCTTCGAGAAGAACAAACACATGCTCGGGTTCGACTCGGGCGCCCGGGGGCTCGTCACCGCTGTCAAGGAGGCGGTCGACAACGCCCTCGACGCGACCGAGGAGGCCGGCGTCCTCCCCGACATCTACATCGAGATCGAGGAGGTGGGCGACTACTACCGGCTCGTCATCGAGGACAACGGGCCTGGGATCACGAAAGAACAGCTTCCGAAGGTGTTCGGAAAGCTCCTGTACGGCAGCCGGTTCCACGCCCGCGAGCAGTCCCGCGGGCAGCAGGGGATCGGGATCTCGGCGGCCGTCCTGTACTCGCAGCTGACCTCGGGCCAGCCGGCGAAGATCACTTCGCGGCCGAAGGGCCAATCGCGGGCGCAGTACTTCGAGCTCATCATCGATACGGACACGAACGAGCCGGAGATCCAGGCCGACGAGGAGACGACGTGGGACCGCCCCCACGGGACCCGGATCGAGCTGGAGATGGAGGCGAACATGCGCGCCCGCCAGCAGCTCCACGACTACGTGAAACACACCGCGGTCGTCAACCCCCACGCACGGCTCGAACTGCGCGAGCCGGGGCTCGACGAGCCGATGAAGTTCGAGCGCGCCACCGACGAGCTGCCGGCGGAGACGGAGGAGATCCGTCCGCACCCCCACGGCGTCGAGCTCGGCACGCTGATCAAGATGCTGGAGGCGACCGAGTCGTACTCGGTCTCCGGGTTCCTCCAAGAGGAGTTCACACGGGTCGGCAAGAAGACCGCCGACAGCGTGATCGACAACTTCCGGGACGTGTACTACGGCCGCGAGCTGTCGTGGTCGCCGCCCCGAGCGCACGACGACCGCGATATCGCGAGCGCGGTCTCCGAGGCCGTCGCCAACAAGGGCGCGGAAGCGACGACCGCCTTCGCAGCGGGCGTCGCCGAGACGGTCGGGAACAACGACCGGATCACCCGGTCCGAGCTCGCCGACATCGTCGACAACGTCGCGGAGACGGTCGAGGACGACACCGGAAAGACGTTCGGCGGGACCGTCCGCGAGAACGCGGTCGACGCCGGGTGGCGGGCGGTCACCGGCCGCGGCGGCGCGGACGAGGAGGCCGCGGCGTCGAGCGGCGACGGCGGGGCCGACGACCCCGAGGAGTCCCCGCTCGTCCCCGACGTGTACGCGCTGGTCGACGAGGCCACGTCGACGCGGAAGGACGACGCCGCGGTTCAGGCGATGGCCGAGGCGCTCGCGCGCCGGTTCGAGAACCTCGACGGCGACGCGTTCCGGACCACCCGCGACGACCTCGAACGCCTCGTCGCGGACGCGGCGTCGTTCGTCGCCGAGCAGCACGACGCGACCTTCGGCGAGACCGCGCGCGAGAACGTCGTCGAGGCGTTCTGGTCGCGGGCGCGGACCGTGCCAGACGACCCGCCGAAGGTGAAGTCGATCGCGGGCGACCGCGACGCCGCGGCCGACCTCCTAGAGGCGATGCGGACGACGGACATCCTCGCGCCGCCGACCGGGTGTCTCGCACCGATCACGGCGGAGCTGGTCGAGGCCGGGCTACGGAAGGAGTACGACGCCGACTTCTACGCGGCGGCGACCCGCGACGCCGAGGTCCACGGCGGCGACCCGTTCATCGTCGAGGCCGGGATCGCGTACGGCGGCGAGATCCCCGCCGAGGGGTCGGTCGAGCTGCTCCGGTTCGCCAACCGCGTCCCGCTCGTCTACCAGCGGGGCGCCTGCGCGACGACGGACGTGATAAAACAGATCGGGTGGCGCAACTACGGGTTAGACCAGCCCGGGGGGTCGGGGATGCCGAACGGGCCGGCCGTCATCAGCATCCACGTCGCCTCCACGAACGTCCCGTTCACGAGTGAGTCAAAGGACGCGCTCGCGAACGTCCCCGAGATCGAAGACGAGATCGAGCTCGCGGTCCGGGAGGCCGCCCGCGAACTGAAGTCGTTCCTCAGTAAGCGGCGCTCGATGCAGCAGCGCCGGGAGAAACAGGACGTGCTCGGTCGCATCCTCCCGGAGATGGCCGACAAGGTCTCGGAGGTCACCGGCCGGCCGCGCCCCGACATCGACGGGGCCCTGGCGCGGATCATGAACAACGTCAGCGTCGAGCGCGAGGTGAACGGCGAGGCGGTGACGCTCACCGTTGAGAACCACTCGGACGTGAACGAGGAGCTGGAGATCACCGACATCGTCTCGGCGGAGCCGACCGACCTCTCCGACGGAACGGTGGTGGATATGGACGGCGAGTGGTTCGTCCAGTGGAAGCCCGAGGTCCCCTCGGGCGACGAGCGAGAACTGACGTACGCGGTCGACGGCGACCCCGAGTTCGAGGTCAGCGTCGGCGGCGTGGAGACCGAGAAACTCACGGTGAACGACTAATGACGACCGAAAGCGACGCACGAGACGAGCTGATCGACCTGGCCGCCGACTTCTACGACCAGTTCGCGGCGGGGTCGATTCCGGAGATGACGCTCCCCACGCGGACGAAGAGCAACATCGAGTACGACGAGGAGAGCGGCGTCTGGACCTACGGCGACCGCACCTCGACGCGAAGCGCGAACTCGGTGCGGGGCGCGCGCAAGCTGCTGAAAGCCGCCTACACGATCGAGTTCCTCGCGAACCAGCTCGACGACGATCGCTCGTCGACGCTGCGTGAGCTGTACTACCTGTCGGAGTCGTGGGACAACGACGAGGCGCAGTTCAACTCCCAGGACGAGTCGAACGACCTCGTGGAGGACTTAGAGATCGTCACGGGCGTCACCCGCGAGGACTTCCACATGCGCCCGGAGGAGTCTGGCGCGAAGGTGATGGGGCCGCTGCTCCTCCGCGAGCAGACCAACCGCGGTGAACGCGAGATCCACTGTCAGCTCGACGTGGGGCAGGGCGGCTACCAGATCCCGAACAACCCGGACACCATCGAGTTCCTCGACAACGACGCCGAGTTCGTCCTCTGCGTCGAGACCGGCGGGATGCGTGACCGGTTGGTCGAGAACGGGTTCGACGAGGCCCACGACGCCCTCGTGGTCCACCTCGGCGGCCAGCCCGCCCGCGCCACCCGCCGGCTCACGAAGCGCTTCCGCGACGAGCTGGACCTCCCGGTCGTGGTGTTTACCGACGGCGACCCGTGGTCCTACCGGATCTACGGCTCCGTCGCGTACGGCTCGATCAAGTCCGCACATCTCTCGAAGTACCTCGCGACGCCCGAGGCGCGGTTCATCGGGATCCAGCCCGAGGACATCGTCGAGTACGACCTCCCCTCCGACCCGCTATCCGACTCGGACATCAACGCCCTCGAATCCGAGCTGGAGGACCCGCGGTTCCAGACGGACTACTGGGAAGAGCAGATCGAGCTCCAGCTCGACATCGGCAAGAAGTCCGAACAGCAGTCCCTCGCGAGCCGCGGGCTCGACTTCGTCACCGACACCTACCTCCCCGAGCGGCTCGGGGAGATGGGCGTGATCTGACCGCCGGCGCCGTCGCGCTCGGCGGCCCGCCGCTACGCATCTTCGAACGCGATCCCGTCGACCTCGCGGCGCTCGCCGTCGGCGTCGTCGTCCTCGTACTTGTACACGACGCCGTCTTCCTCGTCGGCCGTGGCCCTATGCGAGCCGTCACAGAGCGGTTGCGAGTCGGAGAGCCCGCACCGACAGACGTAGATTAGGCCGTCGTCCCCCTTGTCGTCGTCGTCCAGTATCGTCGGCCCCCGCTCTTCGTGCGTGACTTCGCGTGCCATGGGCGCGAATCGGACCGCCGGGTGGATACCGTTTGGGGCCGCGGGCCGCAACTTCTCCGCGGCTCGCCCGTCGCAACCCCCTTGCCCGTGGGGCGCGTATCGGGGGTATGAGCGAGACAGACGAGCGCGACCCGGCGGAGCTGACCGACGACGAGTGGCGCGAGCGACTCTCCGACGAGGAGTACCGCGTGCTGCGCGAGAGCGGCACGGAGGCGAAGTTCTCCGGCGAGTACGTCGACCACCACCCCGACGACGGGGAGTACAAGTGTCGCGCCTGCGGCACGGTCCTGTTCGAGGCCGAGACGAAGTACGAGTCCGGCTGCGGCTGGCCCGCCTTCTACGCCGCCGAGGAGGAGTCGGTGACGACGACGGTGGACACCAGCCACGGGATGCGCCGCACCGAGGTCCGGTGCGCGAACTGCGACTCGCACCTCGGGCACGTGTTCGACGACGGCCCGGAGCCCACGGGGAAGCGGTTCTGTATCAACTCGGTCGCGATGGAGTACGACGACGAGTGAGCCGCCGCGACACGGCGCGTCGCGGGGTCACTCCGAGCAGAGCGGAAGCCTGACGACGAAGACAGCGCCCCTCGGCTCGTTGTCCTCGACCCACACGCCCCCGCCGTAAATCTCGACGAGCGAGCGGACGAGGTACAGCCCGATCCCCGCGCCCGGGCTGTCGAGGCCCTTCTCCCCCTTCCCGAATATCTCGTCGCGCTGGCCTTCGGGGATCCCCGGCCCGTTGTCGGCGACGCGGACCTCGGCGACGCCCTCGCCCTCGTCGACGGTCGCCGACACCGTCACCTTCGGCGGGGTCTCGTCGTTGTGCTGGACCGCGTTCCGCAGGAGGTTCCGGAACACCGAGCTCAACATCTCGTCGCCGACGACCTCGACCTCCGGGTACGAGCCCTCCACCGTGAAGACGGCCTCTGAGTACGCGGACCGCACCTCCTCGACCTGCTGTGAGAGGACCCGGTCGAGCGCGACGCGGCTCGGCTCGGCGTCCTCGCGGAGCATCACTTCGGCGAGGTCGCGGACCGTCGTGGTGAGCGAGACGGCGCTCTGCGTGTTCCGCTTGATCACGTCGAGGTACTCCCGCCCCTCCTCGTCGACGTGGTCGTCGAGCAGTTCGGCGTACGCCCCGACGAGCTGGAGGTCGTTGCGGATGTCGTGGCGCATCACCTGGTTCAGCAGCTGTAGATCGTCGCGCTGTCGCTTGAGGCGCTCTTCCGGGTCCGCCCTGTCGCCGCCCTCGAAGCGCGCGTCGTTACCCTCTCCGAGGGCCTCCTCCTCGTTCATACCGACGATATAGGCCTACCGGGGGTTTTAGATGTCGGTCGCGGGCGACCGGCGGTCCGTCGCCGCCCTCACATCCCCTCGTCGAGCAGTTCGCGGGCGACGATGTTCTTCTGGATCTCGGTCGTCCCCTCGTAGATCTGCGTGATCTTCGCGTCGCGGTAGAGTCGCTCGACGTCGTGGTCGTTGACGAAGCCGGCGCCGCCGTGGATCTGGACCGCCTCGTCGGCGACCTCGACCGCGGTCCGGGAGGCGAACTCCTTGGCCATCGACGCGAGCGCGGTCAGGTCGCCGGCCTCGTTGTCGACCGCCCACGCGGAGCGGTAGGTGAGCCAGCGGGCGGCCTCGGTGTTCGTGTGCATCTCCGCGAGCTTGTGTTTGATCGCCTGGAAGTCGGAGATGGAGCGGCCGAACTGCTCGCGCTCCTCGGCGTACTCCAGCGCGCGCTCGGCCGCGCCGCGGGCGATGCCGACGCCCTGCGCGGCGACCGCGGTCCGCGTCTCGTCGAAGAACTGCATGAGCTGGAGGAATCCCATCCCGCGCTGGCCGATCAGGTTCTCCTCGGGCACCCGCACGTCGTCGAAGCGGAGCTCCGCGGTGTCGCTCGCGCGGATGCCGAGCTTCCCGGTTATCTTGTCGCAGGTGAGCCCGTCGCGGTCGCCCTCGACGAGGATCTGCGAGTAGCCCGAGTAGCGGTCGTCGATATCGGGGTCCGTCTCGCAGACGACGACGAAGTAGTCCGCGACGGTGCCGTTCGTGATCCACATCTTCGACCCGTTTATGACCCACTCGTCACCGTCCTTCTCCGCCCGCGTCGCCACGCTCGTCACGTCCGAGCCGGCCTGCGGCTCGGAGATGGCCGACCCCATCACCGCGTCGCCCGCGGTCACTTCGGGGAGGACACGCTCCTTCTGTTCCTCGGTGCCGAACTCCATCAGCGCCTCGGCGCCGAACCCGGCGCTCGAGATACAGAGCCCGATCCCGGGGTCGGCCGCGAACAGCTCCTCGGTGAGGATGGCGTTCTCCAGCGAGGAGTAGCCGATCCCGCCGTACTCGACCGGGACGTGCGGCGCGAGCAGTCCCATGTCGGCGGCCTTGTCCATCACCTCGTGGGGGTACGCCTCGTCGACGTCGTACTCGGTCGCGACCGGTCGGATCTCCTCGTCGGCGAACTTCCGTACCTCCTCGCGCAGCTGCTTCTGTTCGTCGGTTAGCTGGAACTCCATGGCTCGAACATCAGGATCGAGCGTGATAATCTTTGGCGAACGGCAATAAATTTGGAAGTAGTTGTTCGTTTACGCGCCCGAGTGTGCCACCAGCGCGTCAGGCGCCCCGCGACGGCCGTATCGCGACGGGGACTGCGCCGCGACCGCGGCCTCAGCGTCCTTCGACGAATGCCGCGATCCGGTCGGTCGCCTCCTTCAGCTCGCGCATCGAGGTCGCGTACGACACCCGGAGGTGCCCTTCTCCGCCCTCGCCGAAGACCGACCCCGGGACGACGGCGACGCCCTGCGCCTCCAGCAGCTCCTCGGCGAACGCCTCGTCGTCCCCGCCGCACTCGGGGAACGCGTAGAAGGCGCCGCCCGGCTCGAAGGTGTCGAGGCCCATCTCGTTGAACCGGGAGACGACCAGCCGCCGGCGGCGGTTGTACTCCTCGACCATCTCCGACACTTCGTCGTCGCAGCGGTCGAGCGCCTCGATCGCCGCGTACTGCGGCGTCGTCGGCGCCGACAGCATCGTGTACTGGTGGATCCGGTTCATCGCGTCGATCGCGTCGGTCGGCCCCAGCGCGTACCCCAGCCGCAGTCCGGTCATCGCGTACGCCTTCGAGAAGCCGTTGACGACGACCGTGCGCTCGCGCATCCCCGGCTGGGTCGCGATCGAGGCGTGGTCGCCCCCGTACGTGAGCGCGGCGTATATCTCGTCGGCCACCACGCGGAGCTCGTTGTCGCGGCAGAACGCCGCGACCTCCGCGAGTTGCTCGTCGGTCATCGTCGCGCCCGTGGGATTGTTCGGGTAACACAGCACGAGCAGGTCAGCGTCGGCCGCGCCCGCGGCCTCCAGCGACTCCCGGGTGAGCGCGAAATCGTCCGCGGCGCGCGTGGGGACCGTCAGCCGCTCGCCGCCTGCCAGTTCGATCCCCGGTCCGTAGGAGATGTACGTCGGCTCGTGGACCGCCACGGTGTCGCCGGGGTCGACGAGCGCGCGGAAGGCGAGGTCGACCGCCTCGCTCGCGCCGGTGGTGACCAGGACCTCTTCGGACGGGTCGTACGACTGGTCGTAGCGCTCGTGGTGCGCGGCGACACGCTCGCGGAGCGCGGCCATCCCGCGGTTCGCGGTGTAGGACGTTTTCCCGCGTTCGAGCGAGTCGATCGCGGCGGTGCGGGCGGCCCACGGCGCCGAGAAGTCGGGCTCGCCGACCCCCAGCGAGATCACGTCGTCGCGCGCCTCAGCGAGCTCGAAGAACTTCCGGATCCCCGACTCCGGGAGGGTGCGCGCGCGGTCCGAGATCCTCATGGCGACACGGAGAGGCGGTCGTCGTCGTCCCCGTCCTCGAACCGGATCCCGCCGTCCTTGTACGTCTCCATGATGTAGTGGGTCACGGTCTGGGTGACCGCCGGCATCGGCGCGACCTGCTCGGAGATGAACTCGGAGACGTCCTGCATGTTCTCGCCGAGCACCTCGACGGCGAAGTCGTAGTCGCCCGAGACCAGGTGTAAGGCGTCGACGGCGGGGAACTTCGCGATCCGGTCCGCGACCTGCTCGTACCCCGTCTCGCGGTCGAGTTCCACGTTGATCTCGACGACGGCGCGGATCTTCCCCTCCTCGACGCGGTCCCAGTCGACCACGGCTTGGTAGCCGTGGACGACGCCGTCGCCCTCCAGCGCGTCGATCGCGTCAGCTACCGCCGCCGCGTCGAGGCCCGTCTGGGCCGCGATGTCGTCGATGTCCTCGCGGGCGTTCCGCGCCAACACGTCGAGTACCTCGCGCTCGGCGTCCATACCCTACGATTACTCGGGGGCGGTTTATGAGTAGCGACGGGCGCAAGACGGGCGGCGGCGCGCCGCGCCGCGCCCGTTCGTCGCGTCCCCTTCCGCCACCCCTACCGCTTTCAGCGTGGCGCGAGACGGACGGACCATGGCTTCCGACACCAGCGGCGGACGCGACACGTTCGACATCGGCGGGGCGTTCACGGTCGACCGACTCGGTTTCGGCGCGATGCGGGTCACCGGCGAGGACGTCATCGGCCGGCCCGCCGACGAGGAAGACGCGAGGGACGTGCTCCGGCGGGCAGTGGACCTCGGCGTCGACTTCGTCGACACCGCGGACTCCTACGGCCCGGGCGTCTCCGAGCGGCTCATCCGCGAGGCGATCGGCGATCCCGACGACGTGGTGATCGCCTCGAAGGCCGGGCTGCTCCGCAACCGCGAGGGCGACTGGCTCCCCCACGGCGACCCGGACTTCCTCAAGAACCAGGTCCTGTGTAGCCTCGACCGCCTCGGCACCGACACGATCGACCTCTACCAGTTCCACCGCCCGGACCCGGACACCGACTTCGCGGAGTCGGTCCACGCGTTCGCGGAGATGAAAGACGCCGGGCAGATCGCGCACGTCGGGCTCTCCAACGTCACCGTCGAGCAGCTGGAGACCGCGACGGACATCGTCGACATCGCGACCGTCCAGAACCGGTACAACGTCGGCCACCGCGACGACGAGGCCGTGCTGCGCGCTTGCGAGGGCCGCGGCGTGGGCTTCATCCCGTGGGGCCCGATGTACGCGGTCGACGACGACGAGTCCGCCGACGCGCTCGACGAGGTCGCGGCGCGACGCGACGCCACGCCGCGGCAGGTCGCGCTCGCGTGGCTCCTCGACCACTCCGACGTGACGCTCCCGATCCCGGGCACGTCGAGCGTCGACCACCTCGAATCCAACCTCGCGGCCGCGGACCTGTCGCTGACGGCGGAAGACATGGCCGCGCTGAACGCGATAGATCCGCGGGAATAGGCCCGAAATCCGACGGTAGACGGGCGAGTTCCTATTCGTCGAACGGGTTCGTCAGTTCGACCGTCTCCTCGCGGTCGGGGCCGACGCCGACGGCGTAGACCGGCGTGTCGATCTCGTCGGCGACGAACTCCAGGTAGTCGCGGGCCGCCTCGGGGAGCGCGTCGTAGCCCGCCTCGGCGACCGCCGAGGAGTCGAACGGCGCCCACGTGTCGAGCGTCTCGTATACCGGCTCGCAGCGCTCCCACCGGTCGGTCGTGGTGGGGACGGTGTCGAGCGTCTCTCCGTCGAGCTCGTAGCCGGTACACACCTTCAGCTCGTCGAGCCCGGCGAGCACGTCGACGTGGTTGACCGCGACCCCGGTGAACCCGGAGACGCGCGCGGCGTGACGGAGCATCGGCAGGTCGAGCCAGCCGATCCGGCGTGGGCGGCCGGTGACCGTGCCGAACTCGCCGCCCTTCTCGCGGATCTCGTCGGCGAGCGCCTCCTCGTCGGCGTCGCCGTCGAGTTCGGTCGGGAGCGGCCCCTCGCCGACGCGCGAGAGGTACGCCTTCACGATGCCCACGACCTCGCCGTCGCCGACCGTCGTGACGCCGAGCCCGGAGCCGACGGCCGCGCCGCCCGCGGTCGGGTTCGACGAGGTGACGAACGGGTAGTTCCCGTGGTCGACGTCGATGTGCGTCCCCTGCGCGCCCTCGAAGAGGATCTCGTCGCCCGCCTCGTGACGGCGGTGAAGGTAGTCGGAACAGTTGACGGTCATCCCCTCGTCGGCGAGGCGCTCGCCGATCGCGGCGAACTCCTCGTGGAGGGCGTCGACGTCGAAGGCGGCCGCGCGGTCGTCATCGCTGTCGTCGTCGCCGGACTGCGTCCGGCTGCCAGAGGCGCGTTGCGCCTCGCTGTCGAGGTCGAGCCCGTACACGTCCTCGACGAGCGCGCGCTTCTGCGGGACCGCGTACTCGAGCTTCTCGCGAAGGGTCTCGGGGTCGAGCAGGTCCGCGACCCGGATCCCGCGGCGGCCGGCCTTATCCTCGTAGGTGGGGCCGATACCGCGACCGGTCGTGCCGACCGCGTCGCCGGCGTCGTCGTCGGCTTTTACCTCCTCCTCGATCCCGTCCAGCACGCGGTGGTACGGCATGATCACGTGCGCCCGGCGGGCGACGCGCACGTCGGGGTCGAGCCCCTGCTCGCGCAGGTTGTCGATCTCGGCGAACAGCGTCTTCGGGTTGACGACGCAGCCGTTGCCGAGGATACCGACGGTCCCCCGGACCGCGCCGCTGGGAACCAACGAGAGTTTGTACTCCGCGCCGCCTTCGACGACGGTGTGGCCGGCGTTGTCGCCGCCCTGATAACGGACTACGACGTCCGCGTCCCCTCCCCACCGGTCGACGAGCGCGCCTTTGCCCTCGTCGCCGAGTTGGGAGCCGACGATGGTGAGTGTCATACGACCTGCCGATTCCCGGCGGGGGGTAAAACCGATTACGGTCTGTGACTGCGACATAACCACGAATGAGGATCACTGAATAAACGGCTCACAGGAAATAGGCTCGTTCGTGTATCTTCCCAGTTTCCGGACCTGTACTCACTCTCGCGGTCTCCGTCGCGATCGGTCGCGCCGCGTCCGAGCCGCGCGCTGCGCCGCAATCGAACACGTTAATTACTGCCACGTCAAAGGGTGCGATCTGACAGGGTGACCGCGGTCGCCGACAGCAACTTTTAAACGGGGGCATGACAAGTTAACATGTGCCATGATAGATCGACTAGAGAAAGAGGTAGACATGCTGGAACGTCACCTCCAAGTCCTGCGGATGGTCATCGAGAACGAGCCGATCGGCATCGTGAAGATGTCGAACGAGACTGGGTACCCGCACCACAAGGTCCGATACTCGCTGCGCGTCCTCGAAGAGGAGAACCTCATCGAGCCGTCTAGCCAGGGAGCGATCACCACGGAGCGGACCCACGAGTTCGTCGACGAACTCGACGAGAAGCTCGACGAGACCGTTGATAAGCTGGGGTCGATGCGGATCGACGACGCCGCGGAACTCCAGAACTGACTGCGATTCCGATTTGGCCCGCCGACGTAGGTGCCGCGTTTTCTCTCTCAGCCCGCGCTCGCGAGCCGCGGCGGTCGGACCGACTACAGGTCCGGGACCGTCATGTGGAACCCGCCGTCGCGCGCCTCGACGAGGCACAGGTGGAACCCCTGCTTGCGCGAGAGTTTCACGAAGCTCGCCCGCTTGGACCGGCTGAACAGGCCGCCGCCGACCGCATCGCTCGCGGTCTCTAAGGCCCCGGGCTCGAAGAAGCTCTCAGTCACCGCGAACGCCCCGGCGAACGTCTCGTTGGAGGCGGCGATGTCGCGCCCGTTCTCGACGAGCGACTCCAGCGTCCCCTCGGGCGTCGGGTCCCGGCTGTCGTTCAGGTCGGCGACGAACAGCGGGTGTCCCATGCGATCGCGCAACACGAGGTCGAACGACCGCTGCTCGCGGACCTCCTCGCCGCCCTCGCGGAGTTCGACCGACACCGTCCCGCCGATCTCGGCGCGGTCGATGTCCGGGAGCGCGTCGTAGAGGTCCCGAAGCGTCCCCTCGTTCCCGGTACCGCGGACCTCGAACGGGAGGTCCTCGACGAGCCAGCGGGTGAAGCCGTACTCGATGGTGTCCCCGAGGAACTCCTCGAACGGCCGCCCGTCGACGGCGAGGCCCTCCGTCTCGAAGCTGGTGTGGTGTTCGACCCGGAGGTTCTCGCGGAGGGCCTCGCGGTCGACGCTCCCGTTGTGGGCGTCCGCCAGCGTCGCGCCCTCCTTCGATTCGTACCTGATGAACAGGTTCGTTCCGCTGCGCGCCTTCGCGGGGGTGAGCGTCCGCTCGGCGTCCGGGAGCCGGTCCTTCGCCTCGGAGAGCTCGCGGCGGAGCCGGTCGCGCTCCTCCCGGAGGTCGCCGACCTCGGACTCGAGCCGCTCGACCTCGTCGACCAACTCGTCGCGTTCGGTCGCGATCTCGTCGCGCTCGGCCGCTAGCCGGTCGCGTTCGTCGGCCAGCGACTGGCGCTTCGTCTCCGTCTCCTCGAGGGCCGCCTCGAGCTTCCGAAGCCGCTCCGGGCTCGCGTCGCCCGTCGCGTCGCGGGCGTCGCGGGCGTCGCGCTTCGAGACCGCCGACGGCGTCGACGCGGACCGCTCGGTGGAGCGCGGCGACGGCGACCCGCCGTTCGCGTTCGATCCGCTCCGCTCGGCCCGCCCGGGGTCGGCCGCCGAACGAGAACGCTGCGACGGCGGGTCGGGACGCTCGTCGGCCCCGCGGGGTTCGTCGCCAGCCTCCGACGGGTCGAGCGCCGGGATGGACTTCTGCTCCCGCCACTCGGCCTCCTCCGAGAAGACGTCCTCGTCGCTCGACGCGTTCCCGGTGCCCGACGCGCCCTCGGCGTTCGATGCGTCTCCCGCGTCCGGCGTTCCCCGGGTGTCCCGCGAAGCACCGTCTCCGGTCGCTTCGGTCGGTGGCCGGCGCTCGCGGTCCGCCACCCCCGCCGCCTCGACGTCCGTCTCCGCGGCGTCTATCTCCGCGGCGTCGGCGGCTCCTATCTGTACCGCGTCGGGCGACTCTTCGCCCTCCCCCGTCGTCGCTTCACCGCCCGCTTCGGCCGCGTCGGGCCCGTCCGAATCTGAGTCGCGAGCGGCGGTCGTCGGGTCGTCTCGGGGCCGGGCCGCCGAGCCGTCGTCCCGCCCGGTGTTCGGCGCGGGATCAACGGCGTCCGCGGGGGAAGCTTCATCGGCTCCGCCCGGCGTGTCCCTCCCGTCGTCGCCCCTCGAGTCGGGGTCGCTCCCCGCGTCTTCCGTCTCGTCGGTCGTCCCGTCGTCCGTAGCGTCCGCCGTCCCCGCGTCGTCCGGGAGCGGGCGGACGTCGAGATCGACCTCGTACACGGTGTAGATGCCGACCTCGTCCGCGGCGAGTTCGAAGGCGTCGTCCCCCGTCTCCAGCCGGCGCGCGTTGCCGACGTACGCGGCGGCCATCGACTCGCCGCCGGTGTACGCGACGTAGTAGTCGCCGGAGAGGACGTTCTCCGACAGCTCGATGTAGCCGGTGAATCCGCCCTGCGAGAGCTTCCGGTCCGCCTCCTTGAGCGGCGTGTCATTGGTGTAGTACTTCGCCCGCGGCTCGCCGCCGAGCTCCTGCATCGCGAAGAGCACCGGGAGCGCGTCGTCGGGGGCCCGGTAGACGGTCCCCGAGGCCTCCGCGAAGGCGTCGAGCGTCGCGTCGACCACGCCGACGACGCGACCGTCGACGAGGAACACCCACCCGACCCCGTCGGTCGCGGCGCCGGAGAACCCGTCGTCGACGATCCGCCCGAGCCCCGCGAGCCCGTCGGAAAACGAGCGCTCGTCCCACTCGGCGATCGCTTCCCTTCGCTGTGCGTCCATCCTTGCGTTTACGTCGCCAACACCGACTCAAATACCTTCCGGAGCGTGAGACGGCCGTCTGACGCCCCGCTCCGCCGCTCCGACCGGTGGACGGCGGCGGCCCCGAGAGCGCTCTCGACGGCCCGTCCCGCTCACCCCTCGTCGACTGCGGCGATCGCCTCCCGACCGAGGTCGACGACGTCCTCCGGGAGGTCGCTCGCCGCGAGTTCAGACCGGGTGTACCAGCGCCACTGGTCCGGGTCGACCTCGTCGTCGCCGTCGGGAGCGATCTCTCGGGAGTCGACGCGGGCGTAGTAGAGGTGATCGACGTGCTGGTGGCCCACCGACCCGTCCTCGTGGACGTTGATGTCGTGGAGCATGAGGTGGGCCGGCTCCGGGAGCCCGCGGGTGTTCGGGCCCGTGATCTGCGACTCGGCGGCGACCAGCTCCGGCGTCAGCCCCGTCTCCTCGCGGACCTCGCGGCGAGCGGCCTCGTGCGGGAGCTCGTCGCGGTCGACGTGGCCGCCGGGCGGCAGCCGGATGCCGAGCCGCTCGTGGTCGTGAAGCGCCGTCGCCCCGTCGTTGACGATGTACGTCGTCGCCGTGAAGTGGCGGGTCGTCTCCATACGTGCGGGTGGCGACGCGTCGCCTTCGCGGTTTCGACCCGGACGGAGGGCGACCGACGCGGCGGCGGGCAGAAAAGCGGCTCAGTTCAGCGCGACGGAGTCCTCGGCCTCGAGGAGCTCGTGGTACCGGTTCCGGATGGTGACCTCGCTGATGTTCGCGACCTCGCTGACCTCGCTCTGGGTCACCTTCTCGTTGACCAGCAGCGAGGCGGCGTAGACGGCGGCGGCGGCGAGCCCGACCGGCGATTTGCCGGAGTGGATCCCTTGCTCCTTCGCCGTGTCGAGCAGGCTGCGGGCGCGGCGCTCGGCCTCGTCGGAGAGGCCGAGGTCGGAGGCGAACCGCGGGACGTAGCTCTCGGGGTCGGCGGGCTGGATCTCCAGCTTCAGCTCGCGGACGACGTAGCGGTACGTCCGAGCGATCTCGTCCTTCTCGACGCGGGAGACGCCCGCGATCTCGTCGAGGCTCCGCGGCGTCCCGGCCTGCCGGGCTGCGGCGTACAGCGAGGCCGTCGAGACGCCCTCGATGGAGCGGCCGGGAAGCAGGTCCTCGTCGAGCGCGCGGCGGTAGATGACGCTCGCGGTCTCGCGGACGTTGTCGGGGAGGCCGAGGGCGCTGGCCATGCGGTCGATCTCGCCGAGCGCCTGCTTGAGGTTGCGCTCCTTGGAGTCGCGGGTGCGGAACCGCTCGTTCCACGTCCGCAGCCGCTGCATCTTCTCGCGCTGGCGGCTGGACAGCGACTTACCGTAAGCGTCCTTGTCCTGCCAGCCGATGTTCGTCGAGAGCCCCTTGTCGTGCATCATGTTCGTCGTCGGGGCACCGACGCGGGACTTGTTGTCCTTCTCCTTGGAGTCGAACGCGCGCCACTCCGGCCCGCGGTCGATCTCGTCCTCTTCGACGACCAGTCCGCAGTCGACGCAGACGGTCTCGCCGTGTTCCGTGTCCGTCGCTAGCTGACCGCCGCACTCGGGACACCGCAGTTCCTCCTCTTGGCTCTCCGACTCGGTTTCGCGCTCGTCGTCGGCCGTCTCTGTCGTGTACGTTCGAAGGTTCTCGCTCATTGGTTTGGTACGTGGAGGGAACAACGAAACCGAGAGACGGATCTCGGTGTTTTCCTCATCTTCAGGTAAGTGAGCCAAATAGTTAAATGTTTGTGTGGTTGGTACCTCTGAGACACGCCCGAAAACGGAGTGTACAACCCTGTAAGATTCGGTATTCGAGATGCCTCCTGCGAAACCACGTCACGAGCGAAACAGACGGACTCTCCCCGGGATATAGTATATAGCCGTTTCGCGGTGACGGGACGGCGTTCGCGGCGACCGATCCGGCCGTCAGTCCCCGGTCGCGAAGGTCGCGCTCGCACCGACGAGATGGCCGACGACGACGCCCAGTCCGGTCACCAGTAGCACTGTCGCGGCGAAGTCCGGACCGGCGGTGACGCCGGCCGCCTCCGTCACAGGTATCCCGTCCGCGTCGGAGATCGGCACCGTCCCGTCGGTCGCGTGACGCGTCAACGGCACCCGAGAGACCGCCCGCAGCGCGAGCATCGTCGGGAGGTATCCGAGGGTCGCGCCCATGCCGGTCACGGCGCCGGCGAGCAGGTCGTCGATACCGAGGTATCGGACGGCGGCCGCGGCGCCGAGAGCGAAGGTCAGCGGGACCGCGCGGAGCGGCCACAGCGCGGCGTCGGCCTGTATCAGCGGATGCCCGAAGATGACGTGGTTCGACAGCCCGGGTCCCGTCCGGACCCGGACCCAGTGGGCGTCGAGGAGGAACCAGATCGACCCCTCGACCGCGGATATCGGGCCGCCGACCATCCACCGGGCGACCTCGGACTCCCCCGGCGAGACGCCGGCGACCGCGAGCCCGATCCAGGTGAGCGCCAGTCCGAGCAGCGCCGCAGCGCTCCCGCAGGCGACGGCGACCGGCAGCCAGCCGGACGGGAGGTGTACGAGCGAGAGGAGGGTAGTTCGTCGGTCCGTCGACATCACGCCCCGGTCGTTCCGGCTTGGCGGGCATATGCTTTGTCGCGGGTCGTCGAGGCCCCTCACCGTCTCGCCGGTTCCGAGAGGACAACCGCTTTGCCCCTCCCCGAACAGGGGCACGTATGAACCGACCGCGGCTCGACGACCGCCTCGCCGACCTCGAGACGGACGGCTACCTGATTGACGCCTCGCAGGAGGACGCCAACCAGCTGTACCTCTCCGGGTTCACCGGGCCCGACCCGTTCCTCACGCTGTACGCCGACGGAGCGGTCCACGTCCTCGTCGGCGGCCTGGAGTACGGGCGGGCGAAGAAGGAGGCGACGGCCGACGGCGTCGAGCGCCACGCCGACTACGACTACGAGTACGGCGGGCGCGAGGCGCGAAACGACATGTACGCCGCGTTCGTCCGCGACAAGGGCGTCGAGTCCGTCTCGATGCCGCCCCGCGGCCCGGTCGGTACCGCCGACGCCCTCCGGGAGCGCGGCGTGGCGGTGACCGTCGACACCGACGACCGGCTCCGGGAAGTCCGGGCGGTCAAGACCGACGACGAGATCGAGGCGATCCGCGAGGCCCAGGCGGCGAACGAGGCGGCGATGCGCGCCGCCGAGGACCTGATCGCCGGCGCGGACGTGGCGACCGAGAGCGACGACGCGGAGACGGGCGTCCTGCTCCGCGACGGCGAGCCGCTCACCAGCGAGCGGGTGACCGAGGAGATCGAGGTCACCCTCCTGCGGCACGGCTGCGCGCTCGACGAGACGATCGTCGCCGGCGGCGCGCAGGCCGCGGACCCCCACGACCGCGGCTCGGGCCCGCTCCGCGCGGACGAGGCGATCATCGTCGACATCTTCCCCCGGTCGAAGGCGACGAAGTACAACGCCGACATGACGCGGACGTTCTGCGTCGGCGAGCCGAACGAGACCCTCCGCGAGTGGTACGAACTCACCGAGCGCGCCCTCGACGCCGCGCTCGACGCGGTCGAGCCGGGCGCGACCGGGGAAGACGTCCACGCCGCCGCCTGCGAGGTGTACGAGGAGGCCGGCGAGCCGACCTTCCGCACCGACCCGGAGACGGAGACCGGGTTCATCCACTCGACGGGGCACGGCATCGGTCTCGACGTCCACGAGTCGCCGCGGCTCGCGAGCGGCGGCGGAGAGCTGGAGCCGGGCCACGTGATCACCGTCGAGCCCGGCCTCTACGACCCCGACGTGGGCGGCGTCCGGATCGAGGACCTCGTCGTCGTCACCGAGGACGGCTACGAGAACCTCACCGACTACCCGATCCGGTTCGCGGCCGAGTGAGCTCTCGGGCGGTCCGGCCGGAGAGGCTCCGGTTCGTCTGACCGCGATCGGAAGCCGCTTTGACCCGTGTCCGGTACGGCGACCGTGAACTGGCGGTACGAACACACGGCGCTCGCGCTCTGTACGCTCGCGTTCACCGGCACCATGGTGGCGCGGCTGGCCGTCAGCCCGCTGGTCCCGGAGATCACGACGCAGTTCGGCGTCACCAACGGCACCGTCGGGCTCGCGCTCAGCGGCATGTGGCTCACCTACGCGCTGGCGCAGTTCCCCTCCGGCGTCCTCGGCGATCGCTACGGCGAGCGCCGCGTCATCCTCACCGCGGTGGGGGCCACCGCGATCGCGTCGGTGCTCCTCGCCGCCTCGCCCTCGATGCTCGCGTTCGGACTGTTCGCGGCCGTTCTCGGCGTCGGGGCGGGGCACCACTACTCGGTCGCGACGACGTTCCTCACGCGGCAGTTCGACGACACCGGCCGCGCCATCGGCGTCCACGTGGCCGGGGGACCGCTCGCGGGACTCGCCGCGCCGCCGGCGGCCGCGCTCGTCGGATCGCGGTACGGGTGGCGCGCCGGGGTCCTCCTCGGCGCTGCCGTCGCGGTCCCCGTGTTCGCGCTGTTCGCGTGGCGGGTCCGGCCGACCGAACCGCTCCGCCCCGACCAGCCGATGGGCGAGCGATTCGCGTTCGGTCCGCTCGCCGAGCTGCTCTCGCGGCCCGAGATCCTCTACACGACGGCGCTGGCGACGATGGGCGCGTTCACGTGGCAGGCGACCGCATCCTTCCTGCCGACGTTCCTCGAGGTCGGGACCGGCTTATCGAGCGCGCTGTCGGCACTTTTGTTCTCGGCGTACTTCCTCGTCCACGGGGGAACACAGCCGGTCACCGGGTCGATATCCGACCGGATCGGCCGCGACGCCACCGCGATGGTGACCATGAGCGCCGGCGTCGTCGGGTACGGGGCCCTCGTCGCGACTGCGACGCTCGACCTGGGGCTGCCGGTCACGGTCGCGGGCGTCGGCCTCGTCGGCCTCGCGATGTCGTGGGGCGCGCCGGTACAGTCGCGGTTCATGGACCTCCTCTCCGACGCCGAGCGCGGCGCCGGGTTCGGGCTGGTCCGGACGGCGTACATGGTCACGGGGGCCTCCGGCAGCGTCGTCGTCGGCGCCGTCTCCGACGCCGCGGGGTGGCCAGTCGCGTTCGGGCTGCTCGCCTGCGTGATGGCGCTCGGGCTGGCCACGCTGTCGGCGAACCGGCTGTTTGGCTTGGGGTACTGACTCGCCGCAGGTATGTCAGCTACATGCCTGTTGTAGAGTTACTACACACAGATTCGGTCGACTGAACCCCGATTCGAACGCCAGCCAGAATATAATATACAAAACAAGTCAGCACGTATTTACGTACGTGTCTGGAGGGTACCGTAGACCACATATGAACAGGCGATACGTTCTCACCAGCGCGGCGGCCGTCTCTCTTCCACTTGCGGGCTGTAGCGGTTCGACCCCCGACGAGTCGGCGCCGCCGAACGGGTCCGAGGAAGCGTCCGACGGGGACGACAACGGCTCGGAGAATCAGACGGAAAGCACCGAAGACGCGGCGCCGACACTGGACGATTTCGACTACCCGGACGGGGCACGTCAGGACGGTGTCGACGGAGCGACGCTGTTCGGCACGCACGAATCGACCCTGGTCGAGGCGGGGTCGTTGACGCACGAGGGGGAGCGCACCGACGTGTTCGACGACAACGAGTTCTCCCAGACGCAGACGAGCAAGTTCGACGACAACGCCGTCTCGCGTGAGGTAACGGAGAACGGGGAGACCGAGCGTGTCTGGTCGCCGGCCGACGAGGACGTGGCGTACGTCAGGATGGAGTCCGGGTTCGAGCAGGCCTACAGGGTGGACGAGCGCGCACCGCCGACGGACGAGGTGACCGGGCTGAGCGAGTTCAGGCGGTACATCTCCGAGGTGGAGTGGGGAGCGGCGACGGAACTGGTCGAGACCGCGGGCGGCTTGGGGGTCGTCTACGAGTCGGTCGGCTACTCGGAGCGACTCAGCTTCGGGGAGATGCGGGAGTTCGACGCGTCGATAACGGTCAGCGAGTCCGGATTCGTGAGCCAGCTGGAGTACGATCAGACGGAACTCCAGGGCGGCGAAACGATCGCGTTCGACGTTACGGCCGCGATAACCGCGGTCGGCGACACGAGCGTGGACGAGCCCGACTGGGCGGACGCGGCGCGAGAGCAGGGCGTCCGGTTCGACGTCGCGTTCACCGACGACGGCACCGCGTTCCGGGTGGAGATGACGGGCGGCGACGACGTGTCCCGAGACGCACGTATTCGTCTGCGAGACGAACGGGGGAGCGCCAGCAGCAGGCTTTCGGAGCCGCTCTCGGTCGGCGACGTGCTGTTCGTCGGACTCTCCGAGAGCGGCGGCCTCCTGATCGACGAGAGCGAAGCGCCCGCCGAGGCGCGACCGCTGGCCGGGGACCTTCGGCTCACCGTTCGCACGGAGTTCCCGCTTCTGACTCACACGCGGCGGCCGTAGTCCGCCGGACGCCGCTCGCTGTCGGCGTGGTGCGTTTCTAGGAAGAAGCCGGGTCAGGCGTCGAGACGACCCTTACAGCCGGTCGTCTTCGATGCTTCCGGGGTCTTCGGCGGTGTCGAACATGTTGTTCTCGGCGCCGTCGAGCATCTCGTCGCGGGGATCGTCGTCGACGACGCTCACGTTGTACGCCTCGATGCCGGACGCGATGAGGTCCTCGGCGGCCTGCTCCTCGGAAACGAACTCCTCATCGGCCAGCTGCTGAAACTCCGCGTACACGTCGTCCGAGAGGTTCAGCTCGAAAGTGGGCATACCTCCCGTATCGACCGGACGCTTTTAAATTGTTCCCTCGTTTCGCGAGGCGTTCGGAGAGGCTGGTTCCAGTGAGCGACTCTGCCGAGACGATCATCGAAACGTACGACGACGGCCATCGGATCGTCCGCGAGGAGCGTGTCCGCCCTGACGCGTACCACTTCGACGGCCCCGACGGGCGCATCGCGCCGTCCGACCTCCCGCAGGCGGCCCGGCTGTACGCCGATCTGTACGCTATCGCCGGCGGGTTCGACGAGAGACAGACCGGCAGACGGGGTACCCCGCCCTCGGTCGTCCGAGCCGACGAGGAGGTCCGGATGACGTGTCTCGCCGTCAGGCTGTCGGTGGCGTACGCCGCCCGGGCGTTCGACGTCGACGAGTCGATCGTCCGCGACGCCGTCGACGACGTCCACGCGCGGGGGTCGGAACTGCGATCACGGGCGGGCGAGAACGGCTGAGAACCCATCGCCGACGACGATCCGAACATCTGCTCAGGCGCCGCTCTTGGGCAGGACCGGACCGGGGGAGGGAACCGCGAGCGGCTACAGGTCGCTCCACGCGCCGAGGAACCGCTGGACCGCGGTCAGGTGACCGACGACGGCGAACAGCGCGAGCAGCAGGCCGACGACGTTCAGTCCGGCGACGATCGGCGCCGAGTAGACCGCGGCGACGACGCCCACGACGCCCATCAGCGCGAGCCGGTCGGCCCGGCCGAGGAGGCCGCCGTACTCGCGGCCGATCCCGACCGCCTGGATCTGCGTGCCGAGGTACGAGGTGAGCAGGACGCCCGTGACGGCGGCGAAGCCCAGCGCGTACGCCTCCACGCCGGCCGTGAGCCCGCCGATGACAGCCACGTCGGCGTAGCGGTCGAGGACGTGGTCGAGGAAGTCCCCGCCGTCGGAGGCGATCTCTTGGTGGCGCGCGAGGGCGCCGTCGACGAGGTCGAGCCAGCCGTTGAGGAGGACGAGTAGCGCGCCGGCCGCGTACAGCGGCGTCGACCCGGCGGCGAAGGCCGCGGCGGCCCCGACCGCGACGAGGAAGGCGATCACGCTCACCTGGTCGGGCGAGAGGCCGAGCCTGTCGGCCGCGGACACCCACGGGCCGAGCAGCCGGTCGGCCACGGAGCGGTACTGGTCGAGGGTCATCTACCGTCTCGACGCTCGCGGCCGGCTCATATATAATCGATGAAGTCCACGGTGCCGGCGCTCGGCTCGCGCTCCCCCTCGATCGCTGCCCGGATCGCATCGGCGACCGCCTCGGGGTCGCGGTCGGTGGCGTCCACCTCGTAGACGTTCTCCGCGCCGTGTTCGGCCACCGCCTCCGAGAGGATCACGTCGAGCGCCTCGCTCTCGGCGTTCTCGGCCGCCGTCTCGGCCGTCTCGCCGCGCGCCTCGAGTCGGGACTCGACCGTTTCGGGGTGACAGCGCAACACGACGACGCGGTCGACAGCGAACCGGTGCGCGAGGTGCGAGTCGAGGACCCCGGACCAGCCGCCGAGGTCCTCGCGGACCGCGTCGAGGTCGGCGACGAGCGTGTCGCGCTCGTCGTCGCGCTCGGTCCAGAGGTCGTCGTCGGACTTGATCCGGTCGTTGAGGTGGATCACGTCGTACTCCCCTTCGAGCAGCGCCGTCGCGGTCGTCTTCCCGGTCCCGGGCGTGCCCGTGACGGCGACGCGGTCGGCGCGGTCGCGGTCAGGGCTGGCGTCGGCGTCGTCGGCCCCCGCCGTCACGCCCGAACACCGAGGTCGAGGTCGGCCAGCGTCTCGTTGAGCAGTTCGACCGCCTCGCGGGTCTCCTCACGGGTCCCCGTCGAGATACGGACGTGCTCGGGGAGCCCGAACGAGGTACAGTCGCGGATGATCACGCCGCGCTCTTGAGCCGCCTCCGCGACGCGCTCGCCGTCCCCCACCGCGGCGAGGACGAAGTTCCCCGCGGAGTCGACGGTGGGCGCGTCAAGCTCGTCCGCGATGTACTCGCGGGCCCAGCGGGCGGACTCGATCGACTGCTCGACGTGGTCCTCGTCGTCGAGCGCGGCGAGGGCGGCCCGGCACGCCAGCTCGTTGGCCGCGAACGGCGTGTTGACGCGGGCGTACGCCTCGCCCCACGCCTCGGGGACGACGCTGTACCCGATCCGGAGCCCGGCGAGCCCGTACGCCTTCGAGAAGGTGCGCAGGACCGCCACGTCGTCGCGCTCGTCGGCGAGCGGGATCGCGCTGTCGACGTCCGAGAACTCCCCGTACGCCTCGTCGACGACGACCAGCGTCTCCGGCGCGGTCGCGTCGGCGATCGCCTCGACCTCGTCGAGCGGCATCGTCGAGCCAGAGGGGTTGTGCGGCGAGGTGACGTAGACGATGCGCTCGCCCCCGTAGGCGGACAGCACCGTCTCCGCGTCCTGCGCGAAGCCGTCGGCGGTCGAGAGCTCGTACTCGGTCACCTCGCCGTGGTGGTACCGCGAGGACATCGCGTAGTACGCGAAGCCGGGGCTCGGCACCAACACCTCGTCGCCCGGCTCCAGCGCGGCCCGAGAGAGGTAGTCGATCGAGCCGTCGGCGCCGGGCGAGACCCACACCTGCTCGTCGTCGACGCCCCACTTCTCGGCGATCTTCGCGGTGAGGTCCGTGTGCGAGGACTTCGGGTACTGGTTCACGCGGTCGGCGTGGTCGCGAATGGCCTCGACGGCCGCCGGGCTCGGGCCGTGCGGGTTCTCGTTCGAGGAGAGCTTGATGAGGTCGTCGGGGTCGATCCCGCGCTCGCGGGCGACTTCCTCGACGCCCCGCCCGGGCACGTACGGCGAGTGATCGGAGAGATCCCGTGGTCGCATGCCCGGAGGTCGGGGGCGGTCGGGCTTAAGGGTGGTCTTGACGGACGCCGGTCACGGCGCTCCCGGGTCGGTGTCGGGAGCGCTCACGGGGGCGAACCCGCGCCGCGCAGCCGCCGCTCCGCCTCGGCGACGACGTCGGGCCGTCCCGCCAGGTCGACGGCCATCGTCTCGCCGCCGTACTCGACGCCCGCGACCACCGCTCGGTCGTACGCCCACGAGAGCGCGGCCTGCGCGTCCCCGCCGTTCTGGACCTCGACGGTCGCCGTCGCCGTCGGCAGCGCGTCCGCCACCGCGTCCGCGAGGTCGCCGAGCCCCGACTCGTCCCGGACGCTCACCGGAACCGGCGACCGGAGCGCGTCGGCGACGGGCGCGTCCCGCGGGCCGAGTTCGGCGACGACGGTTTCGTACGCCTCGACGGCGGACGCGAGCCCGTCGGCATCGACCTCGTCGACCTTCGACAGGACGGGGACGACCGGGCCGTCGGTCGCTTCGATCGCCGACAGCGACGCGCTGAGCTTCCGACGGAGGGCCGCGGGGTCGTCGCTCGCGTCCACGACGAGCAGCGCGCAGTCGGCGGCCCGGACCGCGTCGATGGTGGCGCGGAACGAGCGCACCGCCTCGTGCGGCAGCCCGTCGAGGAACCCGACGGTGTCCGTAAGCAGGGTGCGCCGTCCGGCGACGGTCGCGCGGCGCGTGGTCGTCGAGAGCGTCTCGAACGGGCGGTCGGCGACCGCGAGCGCACCGGCGTCGTCCGCCGGGTCCCCCGCGGCCGTGTCGGCGCACGCTGCGGGCCGATCCGAGGCCTCGGCACCGAAATCGGGGTCGTCGACCTCGTCCGCGAGCCGCCGCGCCAGCGTCGACTTCCCGGCGTTGGTGTAGCCCGCGAGGGCGATCAGGTCGAACCCGGCGTCGCGGCGCTCCGCCCTGCGCGCCGCGCGGTCGTCGGCGATCTCGTCGAGCGCGCGCTCGGCCGACTCGATCCGCTTCTCGACGTCGAGGACGCGGCTGTCGCCCTCCGGCCGGAGGCGCACGTCCTCGCTCGCGTCGCGGGCGACCGCTTCCCGGAGTCTCGGCAGCTCGTAGCGGAGCCGCGCCAGCTCCAGCTGTCGGTCGGCGGCCCGCGAGTCGGCGGCGTCGGCGAACAGCTCCAAGGCCAATCGCGGGCGGTCGACGACCGCGGTCCCGGTCGGCAGCAGGTCGCCGAGTGAGAACGTCTGTCCCGGCGACAGGCTGCCGTCGTAGATGACGGCCTCGGCGTCGGCGTCGGCCGCGAGCCGCATCAGCTCCTCCGCCTTCCCGCGCCCGAGGTCGTAGGTCGGGTCCTCGCGCCGTCGCTGGGTGACCTCGCCGACCACCGCGTAGCCGGCCGCAGCGGCCAGCTCGCGGATCTCCGTTGTGTCTGGCGGGTCGTCCTCGGACCGCGCCGCGACTATCGCTCGGGTCGCATCGCTGTGTGCGGCGTCGGTCTCGGTTGTGCTCGGTCCGCTCGATTCGTCGCGTTCGTTCGTCGCGTCGTCGTCTCGTGACATTCGGTCGGGCGCTCGCGTCGGCCCGGAGAGGGGAGCGTCTCCGCTCCGCGTGCGGTCTCGGCGGCGCGTCCGATCGGTCGATCCGATTCGGACCGGTTGTCCCGCGTCCGACGGGGCCGGCCGGCGTCGGATCGCGCCGCGACGGTGCCGTCAAGGTTCGGCGACGAACGAACTGGTCTCCATACCTCCGACTCCGGGGGCTGGCATATAAGCGTTCACCGGAAACGAGGTGTGGTACCGAGCTACAGGAACGGCCGGACAGGTCGGTCGGTCCGGGCGTTCAGGGGACGCGAACGTCGTGTTCGAGCGTGCCGACGCCCTCGATCTCGATCTCCACCGTGTCCCCGCCAGAGAGGGCGCCGACCCCCTCCGGCGTGCCAGTGGCGATGACGTCGCCGGGCTCGAGCGTGAGGTACGTCGTGATCTCCTCGATCAGCGTCGGCACGTCGAAGATCATGTGCTCGCGGTCGCTCGACTGCTTCGTCTCGCCGTTGACGCGGAGCTCGACGCTCGCGTCGGCGGGAACCTCGTCGGGCGTCGCGAGGACCGGGCCGAGCGGCGCGGCGCCGTCGAACGCCTTCCCGCGCACCCAGTTCTGCTCGCGGTTCTGGTCGTCGCGGTTCGACACGTCGTTCATACAGGTGAACCCCGCGACGACCTCCATGGCGTCGGCGGCGTCGACCGCCTTACACTGCTCGCCGATCACGACCGCGAACTCCGCCTCCCAGTCGATCCGGTCTTTGCCGGCCGGGACGGTCACGGTGTCGCCGTGGCTCGCCACCGCGTTCGGCGGCTTGAGGAAGAGCAGCGGGCGGTCGGGCACGTCGTTCCCGAGCTCTTCCGCGTGGTCGGCGTAGTTGCGGCCGATACAGACGATCTTCGAGGGCTCGCTCGGCGCGAGCACGTCGATCGCGGGGTCCGAGAGCGCGTACGCCTCGCCGCCGAAGGCGACCGTGTCGGTCGCCGGGTCGTACTCGCCGTCGCGGATCGATCCGGCCGGATCGCGGAACCGTACGTGGTACATACGAGGCCGAACGGGCGGCCGCCCGAAAAGCGTTCGCGGAGGGGCAAGCGACGACCCATCGAAGGAAGCGACGACCGCGGCGGAGAGGCCCCGACTCACTCGGCGGAGTCAGCCGACTCGCGGACCGAGTCAGTCGCTGACTCCGCGCTCGAACCGTCGCCCACGGCGTCGTCCGCGGGACGGCCCGCGCCACCGTCCGCGGCCTCGTCGTCGACCGCGACCCTCTCGTCGGCGAGGCCGCCGATCGACGGCGAGTCGACGCGGTCGCCGAACACCTCCGAGCGCGCGCAGTCGACGCAGTAGTGGTTGTGGCGGACCGAGTGGGTGCGGACGGGGACGCCGGCGACGAGCGTCTCGTCGCGGCGCCGCCTGACGAGTCCGCGGTCGAACTCTTGGCCGCAGACCACGCAGGGATCGTCGACGGACTCGGGCGGTCGGACGATCCGGTGGTCGACCGTCCGCTGCCGACCGAACCGCGTGATCCCGTGGCGGCGGTCGAGCCGTCGGCGGACTGGCGGAGCGACGCCGAGGCCGAGCCCCGCGAACGCGAGGCCGATCAGCGCGGCCGGCGGGGAGCCAGACTCGACCGAGAGGAACGCGATCCAGCCGCCGATCAGCAGCAGCAGCGCGGTCAGGACGTACGCGGAGGCGGTCTCGACCCGACCGCCGCCACCGTCGACGCTCGACGGGGCGCGCGCGGTCGTCTCGTCGCCGCGGACGAGTCGGCGCCGTTCGGCCAGCTTGGAGTAGTGCCACCAGCCGTACAGCAGGTTGCCGATGCCGCTGGTGAAGATGAACAGGAGGATGTGGACGCCGACGGAGCCGATCCCCCTGTCGACGAGGACGACGCGGTCGCCGTCGTCCCGCTCCACGTCCCACCCGGCGTCGAGGTGGTCCTGAACGCGGCGCCTGAAGGCGCGCTCGCTCTCGCCCGGGGACGGCTCCGAGCGAGAGGCGCGTTCCGCATCGCTCGGGCGCTCGGCCGCGTCGGTCCGGCTCTCTGACGCGGCCGGGGCGGACCCGTCGCCCGACCGCGACGCGCCGCAGTTCGAGCAGAACCGGTCGTCCTCGTCGAACGCCTCGCCGCACTCGGCGCAGTACGCGGCGGGGCCATCGAGGTCGGCGCCGCAGTCGGGGCAGAAGCTCGCCCCGGCCGGAACCGCCTGAGCACACTCGTGACACCGGTCGGTCGGCGGCGGGGCGTCGGTCCGCTTGGAGGGCATCGACAGTCGGTTCGCGCGGAGGCGTGTTAACTCCTCTCCTCACCGCCGGCGGAGCCGGATCGACACGTCGTTCCCGCCGAGGTCGCTCGCGCCGAACGAGAGCTCTCCGCCGAACGTCTCGACGGTCAGCTCAGCGAGCCAGAGCCCGAGCCCGCTTCCGTGGTGCGTCGGCGTTATCGCCGATCCGTCGCGGATCACGTCCCGCTCGTCGGCCGGGATCTGGGGGCCGTCGTCCTCGACGTGGATCACGACCCACTCCCCGGACGCCGCGCCCGAGAGGCCCTCCGCGCTCGTTATCCGGAGACGGACCCGGGGCTCCGGGCTCGGATTGTGCTCGATCGCGTTGTCGACGAGGCTGTCGACCGCGTACCGGAGCCGGCTGTCGGCCATCACCCGACCCGTCTCGCCGGTCTCGATCTCGATGTCGGCGCTCGGCGTCCGCTCTCGGTGGTCGTCGACGACGGCGCGCACCGTCGGTTCGGGGTCGATGTCGGCCACCTCGTCGGTCGGATGTTCGAGGACCTGACGGATGTGGTTGGCCTCGTCGGCCAGCTGTTCGAGCTCGTGGGCGGCGCGCTCGATCGTGGCCGCCACGTCGACCGTCTCGCCGCGTCGATCCTCCAGTTGGGCCAGCAACCGCGTCGTGTGGCCGGCGACGACGTTTGCGTTGTTACGGAGGTTGTGCCGGAGGATCCGGTTCAACACCTCCAGCCGCCGCTCGTTTCTGGACACCTCCGTGAGGTCGGTGTAGACCGCGAAGCCGCCGTCGGGGGTGTCGTCGTCCGCGTCGCCGGTCGCGTACGGGATCCCCCGGTAGAGGAACTCGCGGAGGCCGGTCGCGGTCTCACGGGTCACCTGCTGGTAGTTGATCGCGCCGGAGGCGGTGTTCGTGTCCAACTCTCTCGCCTCCGCGAGCTTCCAGTCGGGGACGACCCACTCGTTGAGCGACTCGCCGCGAATGTCGTCGGCCTCGTAGCCGAAGACGTCGACGAACGCCCGATTGACGTCGCTGACCGTTGGCTCTCCGTCGGCGAGCGTGAACTCAACGACCGCGTCCTGAACGTGTTCGATGAGGTGACGATATCGGCCGTCATTCGAGCCGTCCTCGACGCGTTCGTCGGTCGGCTCACCCGCCATGTCGAGGCTCCACTGTCACGGGCGTCGTAGGACGATCCGATTGTTAAGGCTGTATTCGCGGGAAGATATTGCGCAGGCCGCCGCTCGAACTGATCAGTCTGCGGAAAAACTGCGAAGACGAGACGAACAGACACCGCCGGTCGCGGTGCGGACCGGTTCGCCGTGGCCCCGCTCTCTATCGCGCGCCGATTGGGATCCGCAGCGTCGAGTTTTATTACCGTTCGCCGAGACGCATCGAACGGACCATGGAACTCACCTGGCACGGCCACTCCACGTGGCACGTCGTCGTCGACGACACGGAGCTGCTCATCGACCCGTTCTTCGACAACCCGAAGACCGACGTCGATCCCGCGGACCTCGACCCCGATTACCTGCTCTTGACCCACGGCCACGCGGACCACATCGCCGACGCGGCCGAGTTCGAGGACGCCACCGTGGTCGCCACCCCGGAGCTGACCGCCTACGTCCAAGAGAACTTCGGCCTCGAGAACACTGTGCCGGCCGGGGGGATGAACATCGGCGGCACCGTCGAGTGCGGCGACGCGTGGGTGACGATGGTCCGGGCGGACCACTCGAACGGCATCGAGAACGACCCGGACTACGCCGGCGGCATGCCGACCGGCTTCGTCGTGGGCGACAAGAAGCCGACCCAGGAGTCCGACCCGGACTGTACCACCTTCTATCACGCCGGCGACACGGGCCTGATGTCCGAGATGGTCGACGTGATCGCGCCGTACCTCGAGCCGGACGCCGCCGCCTTGCCCGCCGGCGACCACTTCACCATGGGGCCCGCCGGCGCGGGAATCGCCGCCGACTGGGTCGGCGCCGACGTCGTCTTCCCGATGCACTACGACTCGTTCGGCCCGATCGAGATCGAGACGCAGGAGTTCGTCAGCGAGGTGAAGGCGGCGGGGGCCGCCGCCGAGCCCGTCGTCCTGGACGGCGACGAGACGTACACGCTGGAGTAGCGCGAGGGGCGTCCCGTGCCCACGGCGACGGGGCTCCGACCGGGCTCTTTTCGCGAAACGACGACGCGTCCGCGGAGCGCGAGGGCCGCGCGAGGCACCGTTTCGAGCCCGCGTTCGGCGTACCACTGTCACGCGTCGAGTCCCGACTGCCGGGCGGACCGGTAATAAGATACTATTCGGATCCGAATAAATATAAGCCGTCCCAGTGGTAGATTTCGTCGCGCTCCGCTGACAGAAATATATTGGATATACGTAAATTAATAATAAATCAGAAGTCTTCTAAATAAAAGATGATTAGCGCCGGATCGGTACACCATGTCAACCGCCGATATGCGGGCCGCGATACGCGGAGACGGGGGACGGTTCGTGTACATCGTCTCCGCGCTCGCGGCGCTCAACGGACTCCTGTTCGGGTTCGACACGGGGATCATCTCCGGAGCCATCCTCTTCATCGACACCGCCTTTGAGCTGAGTCCCTTGGTGGAGGGGATCGTGGTCAGCGGCGCGATGGTCGGCGCGGCGGCCGGCGCGGCCGTCGGCGGGCAGCTGTCCGACCGAATCGGCCGCAAGCGCTTTATCCTGCTGTCGGCCGGGGTGTTCTTCCTCGGCTCGTTCCTCATGGCGGTCGCGCCCACCGTCGAGGTGCTCGTCGCGGGGCGGATGATCGACGGGATCGCCATCGGGTTCGCGTCGATCGTCGGCCCGCTGTACATCTCCGAGATTGCGCCCCCCGCCGTCCGCGGGGGGCTCACCTCGCTGAACCAGCTGATGGTCACCGTGGGGATCCTCTCGTCGTACTTCGTCAACTACGCCTTCTCCGGCTCCGGATCGTGGCGGATCATGCTCGGCGCGGGGATGGTCCCCGCCCTCGTGCTCGCCGCGGGGATGTCCCGGATGCCGGAGAGCCCGCGGTGGCTCTACGAGCGGGGCCGGACCGACGAGGCTCGCGCCGTCCTCCGTCGCACGCGCGACGGGGAGATCGAGTCGGAGCTGTCGGAGATCGAGGCGACCGTCGAGGCCCAGTCCGGGAACGGGGTCCGCGACCTGCTCAGCCCGTGGATGCGCCCGGCGCTGATCGTCGGCCTCGGGCTCGCAGTCTTCCAACAGGTCACCGGGATCAACGCCGTGATGTACTACGCGCCGACGATACTGGAGTCGACCGCGCTCGGCAGCTCGCAGTCGATCCTCGCCTCGGTCGCCATCGGGACGGTCAACGTCGTCATGACCGTCGTCGCGATCCTCCTCGTCGACCGCGTCGGGCGGCGGCCCCTCCTGCTCGTCGGGACCGGTGGGATGATCGGGTCGCTCACCGTCGCCGGCCTTGTCTTCCAGTTCGCGGACCCGACCGGCGGAATGGGGTGGCTGGCGACGCTGACGCTGGTCTCGTTCGTCGCGTTCTTCGCCATCGGGCTCGGTCCGGTGTTCTGGCTGCTGATCTCCGAGATCTATCCGCTCGCCGTCCGGGGGAGCGCGATGGGGTTGGTGACCGTCGCCAACTGGCTCGCGAACCTCGTGGTGGCGCTCTCGTTCCCCGTGCTGCTCGACGGGATCGGCACGCCGATGACGTTCTGGCTGTTCGGCGCGTGTAGCCTCGTCGCGCTGCTTTTCACCTACCGCGTCGTGCCCGAGACGAACGGCCGGACGCTGGAGGCGATCGAGGCCGACCTCCGGGGGGCGACGGGACTGGGGTCCGACGCGTCAGAAGACGACTGAGGCCGGTCCGCCGCCCTCGGCGACGGGTCGCGGCGGTGTCGGCGCGCCGATGGCGGTAACTTTTATCCCCGCGAGTCCGAACTGCGAGACGACTATGGCAGACATCGAGACATCCACAGTTTCCGAGTCCGGATACGCCAGCACGAGTCAGGTCGGCGAGTTCGACCTCCAGATCGACGCGACCGACGAGACGGGACCGAACCCGAACGCGACGCTCGTCGCCACGTACGCCTCCTGTTACCTCCCGGCGTTCCGCGTCGGCGGCAGCCAGCGCGGCGAGGAGGAGCTCGGGCAGATCCAGATCGACGCCAGCGCCGAGCTGGACGACCACGACGACCTCGAGTCGATCGCCTTCGACGTCCACGTCGAGGCCGACCTCGACGACGAGACCGCCGCGGACATCGCCGAGCGCGCCGAGGGTATCTGCCACGTTCACAGCGCTCTCCGCGAGGAGCTGAACGCCGACGTCAGCGTCTACACCGGCGCGTTCTAGCCGGGTCGACGCAGTCTTCTCTTTCCCGCGCCGTACGCTCAGCCCGACGACTCGGCGGTCTCCGCGGGCGACTCCGGCCGGTCGACGCCGGTGAACTCGAACCGAGCGCCGCCGCGTTCCCCCTCCGTCACCGCGACCTCCCAGCCGTGCGCCTCGGCGATGCGCTGGACGATGGAGAGCCCGAACCCGGTGCCGGTCTCCGAAGTCGTGTAGCCGCTCTCGAACACCTCGTCGCGGCGGTCCGCGTCGATCCCGGGGCCGTCGTCCGCGACGTAGAACCCGTCCGGGAGGTCGCCGACGACGACGCGGTCCCCGCCGTGTTCGTCGGCGTTGCGGAACAGGTTCCCGAGCAGCTGGCCGACCCGCCCGGAGTCGGCGCAGATCTCGCCGTCGGCCTCGACCGCGACCGTGACGCGAGGCTCTCCCTCCGTCTCGTCGCCGCCGAAGGGGTCCTCGCCCTCGGCCGACCCGAACGCGTCGTCGCTGTACCGGGCGGCCAGCTCGCCCAGGTGGACGGGCTCGAACGAGCCGACCGCCTCGCCCTGTTTGGCGAGCGTCAGGACGTCCTCGATGAGTCGCTCCATCTCATCGAGCGCGCGCTCGCACCGGTCGAAGTACGAGTCGTCCCCGGTCTCGCGGGCGAGACGCAGGTACCCCGAGAGGACGTTGAGGGGGTTCCGGAGGTCGTGTGAGACGATGCTCGCAAACTCGTCGAGCCGCTCGTTCTCCCGTTCGATCCGGCGCTCGTACGCCTTCCGCTCGGAGATGTCCCGGCTGCTCGCGAGGAACCGGTCTTCCCCCCGAACGTCGATGCGTCGCACGTGGACCTCGACGGGGAACGTCGACCCGTCCGCGCGGGTGAACGTCGTCTCCAGCCGCACCGTCTCGTCCATCTCCAACCCCTGCCAGAGCCGTATCCCTTCGTCGGGCTCCAGCTCCGCGTCGACCTCCCATACGTCCATCCCGACGACCTCGTCGCGGTCGTACCCCAGCTCTCGGGTCATCTCCCGGTTGGCGTCGACGATCTCTCCCCCCTCGTCGTGGATGTCGATCATGTCGGGAGACCCCTCGAACAGCGCTTCGAGGCGCGCCGAGGTGCGTTCGAGCCGGCGCTGACGCCGTCGCTGCTCGGTCACGTCCCGAGAGATGCCGAGGACGCCGTCAAGCTCGCCGTCGATGACCAGCCGGCTGAAGTCGTAGTCGACGATGGCGTCCGACTTCGTCGGCAAGTCGACTTCCGTCGTCCCGGTCAGCGAGTCGCGGTCACCCTCGACGAGCGCCCGCCACGGGTCCCCGTCGCTCGCCGCTCGAACACGCTCGACGAGGCGACTCGACTCGCCGGCGAGCCCCTCCGGAGCGGCGTCGTACACCTCGGCAAGGTGGTCGTTGACGAGGGCGAACCGGCCGTTCGCGTCGTATGTACAGACGGACTCGGGCAGCTCGTCGACGATCCGCCGGTACCGTTCGAGGTCGCGTTCGCGCTCCTTCTCTTCGGTGACGTCGATGTGGATCCCGACGGCCCGCCGGGGCTCGCCGTCGTCGGTCCACTCGACGACACGACCGCGGTCGCGGATCCACTTCCAGTCGCCCGACTCCGTCCGCATCCGGTAGTCCGACTGGTAGAGGTCCGACTCGCCGGCGAAGTGAGCCTCGATGGCGCTCCACGCGGCGTCGATGTCGTCGGGGTGAACCCGCTCTTCCCAAGTGCCGAGCTCGAACGCCAACTCGTCGCGCTCGTGCCCCAGTATCGCCGCCCACCGCTCGTCGAACCGGACCTCGTCCGTCCGGACGTTCCAGTCCCAGACGCCAATGTCGGCGCCTTCCACGGCCAGCTGAAGGCGCTCGGAGAGCTCGCGGAGCTCTCGCTCCCGCTCTCGCCGCTCGGTCACGTCGCGGAAGTACAGCGCCCGCCCGCCGGGGGCCGGGTACGCGTTCACCACGAGGTCCGCGCCGAGCCGGTCGACGTGGTATTCGAACCGCTTCCCCTCGCCGGTCTCGGCGACCTCGCGCAGCGCCGTCTCGGCGTCGGTGCCGACGATCTCCGGGAACAGGTCCCAGATCCGCTCGCCGAGCACCTCATCCGGGTCGCGCTCGATGAACTCGGCCGCCCGCCCGTTGAGGTACGTCAGCCGCCACTCGGCGTCGAGTTCGCAGAAGGCGTCGCTGGTGTGCTCCAAGTGCGTGGCGAGCCGACGGTCGTCCCGCGTCTCCGAGACGAGTTCGGTCACCGCGCCCGCGAGCCGCGCGTACTGGTCGGCGGGCTCGCTCCGCCTGACGTACTCGTCGACCCCGGCGGAGATCGCCTCACTGGCGACCGCTTCGGACCCCGATCCGGTGAACAGGACGAAGGGCACGTCGCCGTGTCTGTCACGGACCGTTTCGAGCAGGTCGACCCCGTCGGTCTCCGCCAGTTCGTAGCCGGACACCACGCAGTCGAACGTCGCCGCGGACAGTGCGTCGAGCGCCGCGTCGGCGTCGACCGCCGTTCGCACCTCGATCCGGTCGTCGCGCGACTCGAGCCGCGAGGCGGCCGCCTCTGCGAATCCCAGTCCCCCGTCGACGACGAGCACGCGGACCGGCGACGCCGCTTTCGCTCCGGCCATCCCGTCGGCTCTGTTCGCTCCGCTCATCCGGACTGATGTTTTCTATTCGACATGATAACCGTTTCGTTCGGTTTCACCGAATAACCGCCGAAACGGAGATACCGGAGCCAGCGGGGAGCAGCGCCGGCGCCGACGAGTACGCGAACCGGTGACGGCGCGTTCGCCCCGCCGTCCCGTCGGTCCCGTACGGTCCGCACACCCGGAGTAATATATGTAACTCGATATGATGACCGTTCCGTTCGATCTCATCGAACGACCGTCGAAACGGCGATTCCGGAGCCGACGGGGAGGATCGCCGTCTCCACCGCGTCGTCGGAGCGGACGGTCCCCACGTACTCGCCGATGCCGCGCGTCGCTCCGTCGACGGCGTCGTCCGGCAGCGGCTCGCCCGCCTCGAAGTGTGCGACGAGGGTCTCGAAGTCGATGGGCCCCCGGGCGATGTTGTCGGCGACGATCACGCCCCCGGACCGGACTTTCGGCAGGACGGTCCGGTAGGCGTCGGCGTACCGGCCCTTCTGGTGGTCGATGAGGACCACGTCGAAGGGCCCGTCGTAGCGGTCGACCGTCTCCATCGCGTCGCCGACCTCGAAGGTGACGCCGTCGGCGTAGCCGTGGTCGGCGGCGAACGCGACGCCGCGCTCGGCCTCGTCGGCGTCGAACTCGGTACAGACCACGCTCTCGGCGCCGCCGCGGAGGAACCACGTTGCCGAGTAGCCGAAGCCGGAGCCGAACTCGAAGACGCGGTCGGCGTCCGTCAGCCGCGCGAGCAGCCGGAGGACCGCCCCCGCCTCGGGACCGATGATCGGGAACCCCCACTCGTCGGCGAGGTCGGCCATCTCCGCTTGGACCGCGGTGTGGTCCGGCGCGGTCGCGGCGAGGAAGCGGCGCGCGGGGTCCGTGAGTACGTCCATGCGGCCGTGTCGAACGCGGGATACTTAAATCGCCCCCGCGAGGACGGGGTGCCGTGGCGCCGCCGGTCGCGCGGCCCGCGCCCGCCCGTCCCTGAAAACTGTTAAGTCCCGTTCGGTCGACCGATTTAGTAATGTACGACCCTGAGGAACTCGCCGAGATCCGGGAGGGCAAGGAGTCGTGGGAGGCGGGCACCTACGGCGAGACGGTCGACCGGTTCGGCGAGCGCGAGGAGACGTTCACCACCGACACCGGCGGGCAGGAGGTCGATCCGCTGTACACGCCGGCGGACGTCGACCTGGACTACCGCGAGGACCTCGGTTACCCCGGAGAGGAGCCGTACACCCGCGGCGTCTACTCGACGATGCACCGCGGGCGGCTCTGGACGATGCGCCAGTACGCCGGGATGGGCACCGCGGCGGAGACGAACGAGCGGTTCCGCTACCTCATCGACGAGGGCTCGTCGGGGCTGTCGATGGCGTTCGACCTCCCGACGCAGATGGGGTACGACTCCGACGCCGCGATGGCCGAGGGGGAGGTCGGGCGCTCCGGCGTCGCCATCGACACCCTCGACGACTTCGAGACCGTCTTCGACTCGATCCCCCTCGACGAGGTGTCCACGTCGATGACGATCAACGCGCCCGCCGCGGTGCTGCTCGCGATGTACGTCGCGATGGGGGACAAGCAGGGCGTCCCGCGCGAGCAGCTCCGCGGGACGATCCAGAACGACATCATGAAGGAGTACATCGCGCGGAACCTCTACATCTACCCGCCGAAGGAGTCGATGCGGCTGATCACGGACATCTTCGAGTTCTGCGCGGCGGAGACCCCGAAGTTCAACACGATATCCATCTCGGGGTACCACATCCGCGAGGCGGGGTCGACCGCGGCCCAAGAGATCGCCTTCACCCTCGGCGACGGGATCGAGTACGTCGAGGCGGCCCTCGACGCCGGGCTCGACGTCGACGAGTTCGCCCCGCAGCTCTCCTTCTTCTTCAACGCCCACAACAACATCTTCGAGGAGGCCGCGAAGTTCCGCGCCGCCCGCCGGATGTGGGCGAAGATCATGGACGAGCGGTTCGGCGCGGAGAACCCCAAGTCGAAGCAGCTGAAGTTCCACACCCAGACCGGCGGCTCGACGCTCACCGCCCAGCAGATCGAGAACAACGTCGTCCGCGTCTCCTATCAGGCGCTGGCCGCGGTCCTCGGCGGCACCCAGAGCCTCCACACGAACGGGAAGGACGAGGCGCTCGCGCTGCCGACGGAGAAGTCCGTCCGCACCGCGCTCCGCACCCAGCAGATCCTCGCGCACGAGTCGGGCGCCGCCGACACGATCGACCCGCTCGCCGGCTCGTACTACGTCGAGGACCTCACCGACGGGATCGAGGAGGAGGCGTTCGAGATCCTCGAGGAGGTCGACCGACGCGGCGGCATGCTGGAGGCCGTCGAGAGCGGCTGGGTCCAGCGCCAGATCCAAGACGTGGCCTTCGAGCGCCAGCAGGAGATCGAGGAGGGCGAACGGATCATCGTCGGCGTCAACGAGTTCGAGGTCGACGAGGAGCCCGAGATGGACTTAGAAGAGGTCGACCCCGATCAGGAGCAGAACCAGCGGGACCGCCTGAAGGGGGTCAAGGACGAGCGCGACGACGACGCGGTCGACGAGGCGCTCGCCGGACTGCGCGAGGCCGCACAGGGGACGGAGAACGTGATGCCGCACGTCGTCGACGCCGTGAAGGCGTACGCGACGGTCCAGGAGATATCGGACGTGCTCCGCGACGAGTTCGGGGAGTACAAGCCGGGGCGGTGAGGTCGGGGACGATCCGCGGTCGCCCCTGTCCGGGCGTTTTCAGTCCGCGCCGCGGACGACGTGACCGTACTTCAGCAGCGCGACGAACACCGCGCCGCCGACGGCGTTCCCGACCGTCGCCAGCGCGAGGAACGCGACGTAGTCCATCGGAGTGATCGCCGAGGAGACGATCAGCCCGAACAGTACCTCGACGTTGCCCGCGATCGAGTGCGGGAGGTGGAGCAGACCGATCGTTCCGGTGACTATCAACACGAGGAGGATCCGAGCGGTCGTGTCCTGGGCCGCCGCGACGAGCCACGCCAGCAGCCCCATGAGCCACCCGGCGAAGACGCCGCCGACGAACAGCCACGGGAGGTCGTGGTCGACCAGCTTCAACGCGATCGTCTCGAAGGAAGTCGGGTCGACGACGCCGAGTTCCGGCATCAGCAGCGTCACGAGCAGCGTGAACAGCAGCCCGCCGACGATGTTCCCCGCGTACACCAGTCCCCAGAGCCGGCCGAGCTGGCGGACCGAGGCCTGCCGATCGATCACCGGGATGACCGCCAGCGTCGTGTGTTCGGTGAAGAGCTCCGAGCGCCCCAGTATCACGAACATGAAGCCGACGGAGTAGACTGACGCCAACAGGAGCTCCGTCGTCAGATCGCCGAAGGTCCCCGGAGAAAGCGTCAACACGACTGCCATCATCAGCGGTCCGAACCCGATGTCGAGCCCGGCGGACAGTCCCGAGAGGAGGAGCCCGGACCGTTCGCGGTTCATCTCGTGGAGCCCGCTTTTGAGCAGCGACCCGAGGATGTTCCGCGAGGTCATCTGCTCCGTCGAGCCGCCTGTCTCTGAGTCGCTCACGGCTGGGTGATGATGCGAGGTACGGCAGGGACGCACCCAAACCTTGGGATAGGGGCAGGGCGACCGGGAACCGCGCGGTCATTATAAGTCGACGCCGCCGGAACTGAACCGTATGCGCTTCGACCACGTCGGCGTCGCGACCCGCGACGCGACCGACTTAGCCGACCTGTTCGGCGGCCTGCTCGACGCCCCGGTCGCCCACGAGGAGACGTTCGACGACATGCGGATCGTCTTTCTCGAACTCGACGGCGGTGGGTACTTCGAGCTGCTCGAACCGGACGCTGGCGGGACGATCGCGGAGTATCTCGACCGCGAGGGACCGGGAGTTCACCACGTCGCGCTCGCGGTCGACGACCTGCCGGCGGCGCTCGACCACGCGCGCGACCTCGGTATCGACCTCGTCGACGAGGAACCGCGCCCGGGGGCGTGGGGCCACGAGGTCGCGTTCTGCCACCCGCGGTCCACCGGCGGCGTCCTCGTCGAGTTCGTCGAACACTGAGAGCGGTTCCGCCGGAGGGAGCCGCCGCGATTCAGTCCGCCGCCTCGATCGCCGGGTCGTGCGTCTCGTACCAGCCGAGAATCTTCTCTAGCCGGTGGATCGCGCGGTCCGGGTCACCGATGTTGTGGTGCTCGTCGGGGTAGACGACCAGCTCCGCGTCGACCCCCTGCTTGCGGGCGGCGACGTACAGCTGCTCCGACTGGGAGGGCGGACACCGCCAGTCCTCGCCGCCGGCCATCACGAGCAGCGGGGTCTCGATGTTCCCGGCGTCCAACATTGCCGTCGACGACGCGTACGCCTCGGGGTCCTCCCACGGGAGCCCGAACTCCGCCTCCAGCCAGACGTGGGTGTCGTCCGTGCCGAACGCCGAACGGAGGTCGTAGATGCCGTGCTCCGGCGCCGCGGCGGTGAACAGGTCCGGCTCCTGCGTGACGAGGAACCCCTGCGCGATGCCGCCGTACGAGAAGCCGTGGCCGAACACGCGGTCCGGGTCGACCCACCCGCGGTCCGCGAGCGACTCGACGCCCGCCGCGATGTCGTCGACCTCTGCGGTGCCCCACTTTCCGCTCAGTTCCGCGGTGAACTCCCGGCCGCGGGAGGTACCGCCGCGGTAGTTTGGCCGGAACACGAGGTACCCTCGGCTCGTCAGGGCGGCGTGGCCGAAGCTGAACACCGGCTCGTCGTACGACATCGGGCCGCCGTGGATCGCCACCACCAGCGGGTGGTCGCCGTCGTCCGGATCCACGTCGGGGCCGTGGTAGAGCACGCCGTCGAGCGTCCAGCCGTCAGACTCCCACTCGACGCGGCGGGCCTCCGGCATCGGGAACTCGTCGGTCAGCGACTCGTTGACGCTCGTGAGGCGGCGAAGGGAGTCGGGTTCGGCGGCCGCGTCGAGGTCGGTGACGTCGACCGCGTACAGGTCGGTCCCGGACTCCGGCTCAGAAAGGACCGTCACCGCGGTCGCCCCGTAGTCGGCGACGTCGAACCCGACCATGGCCCGGTCGCGGCCCTGCGCCTCGAAGACGCGCTCCGCGCTGCCGTCGGTCTCGACGCGGACCAACCGGGTGTGGCTCTCGTCGGCGATCCGGGTGTAGATCGACCCGTCGACCCACTCGACCCCGCCGCCGCGGGCGATCGTCCGGTCGAGAGCGGCAGTGACCGAGGTCGGGGCGTCGCGGTCGTCGGCATCCGGGTCGTCGCCTTCCCCCTCGGCGGCGTCGACGAGGTACACCTCCGCCGGCGCGGGCGGGTCGTCCGGGTCGCTCGCGGTCGTCGCGATCCGGTCGCCGTCCGGGTGCCACGCGGGCGCGCCGTGGGCGAGGTCGCCGCCCGTGAGCCGCTCCGCGTCGCCCCCGTCGGCCGACACCGCGTAGAGATCGCGGACGGTGGTGTCGTCGGGGCGGTCGAGCCGACAGGAGGTGAACGCGATCCGGTCGCCCGGCCCCCACGTCGGGTCCATGCCGGCGACGTCCTCGAACGCGCCGCCGCCGTGCGCGTCGTCGAGCCGCCGGGGGTCGGTCTCGGGGTCGTCGAGGTCGACGACGAAGAGGTACCGCGTCACGTCGTCGGTCCACCCGGCGCCGTTCACCTTGTGCTGAAGGCGGGTCGTCTCGATCGGGCCGCCCTCCTCGCGGACCTGGTCGAGGTACTCGGACTCCTCGTCGGTCGGGTCGCGCGACTCGATCACCAGTCGGTCGCCGTCGGGCGACCAGTCGAACCCGGCGACGCCCTCGTCGCGCTCGGTCACCTGTCGCGCGTCGCCGCCGAGGGCGAGGTCGAAGATCCACACCTGCGGCTTGGGCTCGTCGTCGCTGCCGAGGTGGTTCTCGCCCTCACCGTCGGCCGATTCGTCGTCCGCGTCGTCCTCGCTCGCGTCGCCCTCCGCGTCGCCCGCGTCCTCATCGTCGCGGTCCCGCCAGCCGACCCGCTTCTCGGCGTCGCGATCGCGGGCGGCCACGAACGCGAGGCGGTCGCCGTCGGGTCCCCACGTCGGCGAGGCGGCGCCCGACGCGCTCGTCAGGCGGTGGGGCTCGCGGGAGCCGTCGGTCGGGACGACGAACAGCGAGGAGACCGCCTCGTCCGCGGCCTGGTCGTACTCGGTCGCGGTGAAGGCGACGCGGTCGCCCGCCGGTGAGACGGCGACCTCGCCGATCTGGGTCAGGTCGTAGTAGGCGTCGAGCGGCAGTTCCGACATGGAACCACCCAGCGGCGGGCGCAGGAAATACGTTCGGGCCGCGGAACCCCGCGGACGACGGCGGGCCGACCCCGTCGTGTCGGGGGCACTGACGGCGACCGACTTAACCGCGCCGCGGTCCGACCGCCGACCGTGTTCCGCGACCTCTCGCGACCGACCGAGACGGGGATGCCGACGTACCCGGGCGACCCCGACGTGACGCTCGCGCCCGACGCGACCCACGAGGCCGACGGGTACGCGACGAGCGAACTCCGGACCGGCACCCACGCGGGAACCCACGTCGACGCGCCTCGCCACACGCTCCCCGAGGGGGAGGCGATCGACGACCAGCCGGTCGGTCGGTTCGCCTTCGACGCGCGCCTCGTCGACCTTCGACCGCTGCAACCGCGAGCGGCGATTCCGCCCGAGGTGCTGCCCGAGCCGAGCGACCTCGACCCCGGCGTCGACCTCCTCGTCCTCCGCACCGGCTGGGCGTCTCACTGGGGGAGCGACCGGTACCGCGACCACCCGTACCTCACCGCGGCGGCCGTCGAGCGCTGTCGGGCCGCGGGCGTCGGGGTCGGCCTCGACACCTTCGGACCGGATCCGACGCCGGCGGCGAGCGGCGCGGCCGACGCGCGGTCGTCCGAACGGAACGAGCCGGACGGGACCCCCGCTCACGACGCGCTCTTGGGCGACTCGCTCCCGATCGTCGAGAACCTCCGCGCGCTCGACGGCCTCCCGTCGGGGTTTCGGCTGTACGCCTTCCCGCTCCGCCTTCGCGGCGCCGACGGGTCGCCGGTGCGCGCGGTGGCGGAGTGGGCGGACTGAGCGGCGCATCGGACGCTCGGTCAGGGGCGGCGCCTCGCCGGCGCCCCAGACCAAACCCGTTTTAAGCGTCGGCGACGAACCGCGTTTCAAGGTCGATATCCATGGAAATGCCACGCCGCTTCAACACGTACTGCCCCCACTGTGACTCCCACCACGAGCACGAGGTGGAGAAGGTTCGATCGGGTCGCGCGACCGGAATGAAACGCGACGCTCGGCAGCGACGCCGCGCGCTCGCGACCATCGGCAACGCCGGCGGGTACTCGAAGGTGCCCGGTGGCGACAAGCCGACGAAGAAGACCCACCTGAAGTACCGCTGCGGCGACTGCGGGAAGGCTCACATGCGCGAGGGATGGCGCGCCGGCCGTCTCACGTTCCAGGAGTAAGCATGGCGGGAGACTTCCACCGCGTCGCCTGCGGCGACTGCGAGAACGAACAGGTCGTCTTCGGCAAGGCCTCCTCCACGGTGTCGTGTGCGGTCTGCGGCACGACCCTCGCGACCCCGACCGGCGGTGAGGCCGAGCTTCACGGCGAGATCGTCGAAACCGTTGAGGCGCGGTAACCGCCTCGCATCTCCGTCATGAAGTACAGCGGCTGGCCCGAACCCGGCGAACTAGTGGTTGGCGAAGTCGACGAGATAGCCGACTTCGGCGTGTTCGTCGACCTCGACGAGTACGAGGACAAGCGCGGCCTCTGCCACATCAGCGAGGTCGCCTCCGGCTGGATCAAGAACGTCCGCGACCACGTCCGCGAGGGACAGACGGTCGTGGCGAAGGTGTTGGAGATCGACGAGTCGTCGAACCAGATCGACCTCTCGATCAAAGACGTCAACGAACATCAGCGCAAGGAGACGATCCAAGACTGGAAGAACGCCCAGAAGGCCGACAACTGGATGCTGATCGCGCTCGGCGAGGACGTCGACGACGACCGCTACACGACGGTCGCGAACGCCCTCCTCGCGGAGTACGAGAGCCTCTACGACGCCTTCGAGGCGGCCGCGATCAGCGGCGACGAGGCGCTCGACGACATCGACGTCGACGGCGACACCGTCGACGCGATCGTCACGGCCGCCCGCAACAACGTCTCCGTCCCGTACGTCGACGTGACCGGGTACGTCGACCTCGAGTCCGCGGCCCCCGACGGCGTCGACGACGTGCGCGACGCCCTCGCGGCGGCCGAGGGGAACGGCGAGATCCCGGACGGCGTCGACCTCGACGTCGGCTACGTCGGCTCGCCCGAGTACCGGATCAAGGTCCGCGCGCCGAACTACAAGACGGCGGAGTCGCAGCTCGAGGCCGCCGCCGAGCGCGCCCGCGAGTCGATCGAGGCCGCCGGCGGCGCCGGCGAGTTCCACCGCGAGCGCCGCGAAGACGACGAGTAGCGCCGATCGGCCGAGGACACGACCGTTTTCCCGTAACACGACCCTTCTATCCGTGAAATCAGATATCCGCGTCTGCGCGAACTGGGAGCGCGTCCACGACCGACCGGTGTACGCGCTCGGCGATCGCTGCCCGGAGTGCGACGGTCCCACCGAGAACAGCGCGCCGGCCCCGTTCGGGCCGGAGGACCCGTACGGCGAGTACCGGCGGCGGGCGCGACGACGGACGGAGTGACCCCTCGGTCGATCGCGAGGACGGTACCGACGCGCGAATAGCCACGCTCTTGTGACCGCCGCCCGGACGGACGGGACATGGAGGACATCGAGATCGACGAGGTCGCGACGCCGGAGCTGGACGACCCGGTGTTGATCGAGGGGCTGCCGGGCGTCGGCCACGTGGGGAAGCTGGCGGCCGAACACATCTTAGAGGAGTTCGACGGGGAGTTGGTCCGCCGGGTGTACGCCACGGAGTTCCCCCCGCAGGTGAGCGTCGACGACGAGGGGGTCGCGGAGCTGACCTGCGCGGAGTTCCACGCCGTCGAGACGGACGGCGCCGACCTGCTCGTGCTGACCGGCGACCACCAGGCCGGGTCGAACGCGGGCCACTACCGGCTCACCTCGACGTTCCTCGACGTCGCCGCGGAGTTCGGTGCCGAGCGCGCGTTCGCCCTCGGGGGCGTCCCGACCGGCGAACTCGTCGAGGAGTACACCGTCCTCGGCGCGGTCTCCGACGGCGACCTCACCGCCGACCTGGAGGACGCGGGCGTCGAGTTCCGCGCGGACGAACCGGCCGGCGGCATCGTCGGCGTCTCCGGCCTCGTGCTGGGGCTCGGCGGTCGCCGCGGCTTCGACGCCACGTGCCTGATGGGCGAGACGAGCGGCTACCTCGTCGACCCGAAGAGCGCGCGGGCCGTGCTGGAGGTCCTCGAAGCCGTCCTCGATCTGCGCGTCGACTACGAGAGCCTCGAGGACCGCGCCGAGGAGATGGAGGAGGTCGTCGGCAAGATCCGCGAGATGCAGGAGGGGCCGGCGGTGCCGGACGACGACCTCCGGTACATCGGCTGAGCGCGGGCAGACCCTCGACGCAGTCCGGCAATTTTTCTCTTCCTCGCCCACGCGCTGCTCCGCCGTCCGCCGACCGGGACTCCCGCTTCCGGCAGAGCTAAACCGCATCCCCGATCATCGTTCGTGTATGTCTGAGGTACGCGTCGCCGGTGTCGGGCTCACACCCTTCGGCAGCCACCCTGAACGGACCGGCCGCGATCTGTTCGCGGAGGCCGCGCTCCGGGCGTTCGAGGACGCCGCAGTGGCTCGGTCCGACGTCGAGGAGCTGAACTACGGGAACTTCATGGGCTCGCTCGCCGAACACCAGGGCCACCAAGCGCCGCTGATGGCCGAGGCCGCCGGGGTCCGCTGCCCGGCGACGCGCTACGAGTCGGCCTGCGCGTCGGCCGGGGTCGCGGTCCGCGAGGCGGTCCGGACGGTGGCGGCCGGCGACGCCGACGTGGTCCTCGCGGGCGGAATGGAACGGATGACGAACCTCCCGACCGACGAGGTGACGGAAGGGCTCGCCATCGCCGCCGACGACCTATTCGAGGTCCGGTCGGGCGTGACGTTCCCCGGCGCGTACGCGCTCATGGCGAACGCGTACTTCGACGCCTACGGCGGGACCCGCGAGGACCTCGCGCACGTCGCGTCGAAGAACCACGCCAACGCGGTGCCGAACGAGTACGCCCAGTACCGGAAGGAGGTGTCCGTCGACGAGGCGATGGACGCCCCGCCGGTCGCGGAGCCGCTCCACCTGTACGACGCCTGTCCGATCACCGACGGCGCGAGCGCGCTCGTGCTCGTCTCCGAGGAGTACGCGGCCGAGCGCGACCTCGACGCGCCGGTCGCGGTGACGGGGACCGGACAGGGGACCGACCGGATGGCGCTCGGCGACCGCGACAGCCTCGCGCGGACGCCCGCGGCGGACGACGCGGCCGACGCGGCCTACGCCGACGCCGACATCGGTGCCGACGCGGTCGACGTCGCGGAGGTCCACGACTGCTTCACCATCGCCGAGGTGCTGGCGCTGGAGTCGCTCGGACTGTTCGAGCCGGGTGAGGGGATCGCGGCGGCCCGAGAGGGCGTCACGACCGCCGACGGCGACCTCCCGGTGAACCTCTCCGGCGGCCTGAAGGCGAAGGGCCACCCGGTCGGCGCGACCGGCGGCTCGCAGATCGCGGAGCTGACCCGCCTACTGCGGGGCGACCACCCCAACAGCGACCACGTTCCGGACGCCGAGGTCGGCGTCGCGCACAATGCGGGCGGGACCGTCGCGAGCGCGGTCGTCCACGTGCTGGAGGTGGCGGAATGAGCGACGACGGCGCGGACGCGGCGGACGCCTCGTCGCCGACGGACCGAGAGTACGCCGAGTGGCTCGACGCGCTCGCAGACGGGGACGGGTTCGCGGTCGTCTGCCCGGAGGGGCACGGTTCCCTTCCCCCGCGGCGGGTGTGTCCCGAGTGCGGCTCCCCCGAACTCTCGCGGGAGCCCCTCGACGAGACGGGGACCGTCGAGACGTACAGCGTCGTCCACGTCCCCTCGCCGCGCTTCGCCGACGACGCGCCGTACGCGACCGCGGTGGTCGACTTCGGCCCGACGCGGCTCACCGGCGTGGTCCGCGACGGCGACGCGGAGCGAGACGGAGACGACGCCGCCCCGGCGGTCGCGATCGGCGACGCGGTGACGGTCGATATCGGCGAGCGGGCCACCGACGGCGAGCGGCTGGTCGCCTTCCGTCCGGCCGCCGGTGAGACCCCGGCCGAAGACGAGTGAGCCGCGAGCGGCGGGCTGACGGACCGGTTCGGGAGCCCCGGGCGATCGCGGCCGGCGACCGCTGACCGCTCGGACGGAGCCGACCGCTCGACGCCTGCGGGGCAAAACCGTTATACCCGAATGGTAAGTAATCCGAGTGTATGACCGACCGCATCCCGGTCCTGCTCGTCGACGACGACCCGGACCTGCGTGCGGTCGTCGCGTCGTTCTTACGGGAGGAGCGAGACCGGATCGCGGTCGAGACGGCGCCCGACGCGGCCGCCGGACTCGAGACGCTGTCGGAGCGCGACGTGGAGTGTATCGTCTCCGACTACGAGTTGTCCGGTCGAGACGGCCTCGATCTCCTCGACGAGGTCCGTGAGCGCGACCCGGACCTTCCCTTCATCCTGTTCACCGGAGGGGGGAGCGAGGCGGTCGCGAGCGAGGCGATATCCGCGGGCGTCACCGACTACATGCGGAAGTCCAGCGACACGGAGCAGTGCGAGCGGCTGGCGGACCGGATCGTCGAGGCCGTCGAGCAGCGGCGGGCCGAGCGGGAGGCCGAGCAGGCCGTCGGACAGTTCCGCGCGGTCGCAAAAGGGGCGTCGGACGCGATCCTGTCGGTCGACACCGACGGCGTGATCCGGTTCGCGAACGCCGCCGTCGAGCCGATGTTCGGGTACGAACCGGCCGATCTGGAGGGTGAACCGCTCACGACGCTGATACCGGAACGACACCGCGACGACCACCTCGAGGCGGTCGATCGGTATCTCGCCGACGGCGAGCGGAGCGTCGACTGGTCAGACGTCCGGTTCAACGCGCTCCACCGCGACGGCCACGAGGTCCCCGTCTCCATCTCGTACGGTGAGTTCACCGCGGACGGCGAGCGGCGGTTCGTCGGCGTGGTCCGCGACGACAGCGAGCGCGAGCGACACCGGGCGTTCATCGAACACGCCGGCGACGTGGTCACGGTGCTGTCGAGCGACTGGCGATTCCGGTACCTGAGTCCGTCGTGCGAAAGCGTGATCGGCTACGCGCCGTCGGACCTCCTCGGCGAGCGGGCGCTGGAGTACATCCACCCGGAGGATCGAGATGCCGTGAGTGAGGCGCTCGGCGCGCTCGAGGGCGACGGGGACCCCCCGACCGCCGAGTACCGGTTCCGAACGACCGACGGCGGCTACCGCTGGCTCGAGTCCGTCGGCAGCGACCGGATCGAGACGGACGGCATCGAGGGGTACGTCGTCACTACGCGCGACATCTCCGAGCGGAAGGAGCGCGAGCGGACGCTCGCGAGCCTCCGGGAGTGGACGCGGGAGCTCAACTACACGCGAACCACCGACGAGGCGGCCGAGCTGGCGGTCGAGGCGGTCGACGACCTGATCGACGCCGGGTTGAGCGGGATCCACCTGCTCTCGGAGGACGGCGAGAGCCTCCAGCCGGCCGCGCTCGGCGACTCTGTGCCGATGCTGTTCGAGGAGCAGCCGTCGTACGACCGCGACGCGCCGGCAGGATCGCGCGCGGCGCTGGCGTGGGGCGCCTTCCGCGGCGAGGGGTCGGTCGTCATCGACGAGCTCTCGTCGTCCGATCGGTTGGACGAGCCTTCCCCGGCGGAGAGCCTCGTGTTGGGCCCGATCGGCGACCACGGGCTGTTCGTCGTCTCCTCCCCGGACCCGCACGAGTTCACCGACACCGACGTCCTCGTGGCGGAGATCCTCACCGACCACCTCGAAGCGGCGCTCGACCGGATCGAGCGCGAGAGCCGCGTCGAGCGGCTCCACGGCGCCACGCGGACGCTCGTCCGCGCGGAGTCGCGGGAAGCGATCGCCGAGCAGGCCGTCGCGGCCGCCACCGACGTCCTGGAGTTCTCGATCGTTACCGTCCGGCTCTACGACGAGGCGGCCGGCGGGCTGGTCCCGGTCGCCGTCTCCGACCGCGCGACGGAGGTGTTGCCCGAGCGGGAGACGTTCACGCCGGACGGCGGGAGCCTCAACTGGGCGGCGTTCGAGGCGGGCGAACTCCGGAAGTTCGACGACATCCGGACGACCGACGCGCTCGACGTCGACACGCCGCTCCGGAGCCTGCTCATCGTTCCGATCGGCGAGTTCGGGACGATATCGATCGGCGAGACGGAGCCGGGCATGCTCGGCAGCGTCGACGAGTACCTCGCCGGAATCCTGGCGACCGCGGCCGAGACGGCGTTCCAGGCCGAGGCGCGCACCCGTCGCCTCGCGGATCGGACTGCGGAGTTGGAGCGGCAGAACGACCGACTAGAGGAGTTCGCCGGCGTCGTGTCACACGACCTCCGGAACCCGCTCGAAGTCGCGCGGGGCCGGACCGAACTCGCTCGCGAGGAGTGTGACAGCGAACACCTGGCGGCGGTCGAGCGCGCCCACGACCGGATGACCGCGCTGATCGACGACCTCCTCACGCTCGCGCGCGAGGGCGACCCCGTGACCGACGCCGAGCCGGTCGACATCGCACGGGTCGTCGGCGCCTGCTGGCGGACCGTCGACACCAGCGACGCGACGCTGCGCACCGAAGTCGAGGGGACGGTGGTCGCGGACGAGGGGCGACTCAAACAGCTGTTAGAGAACCTGATCCGGAACGCGATAGAACACGGCGGCGAGGACCTGACCGTCACGGTCGGATCGCTGCCGGACGGTTTCTACGTGGCCGACGACGGCCCGGGGATCGACCCGGACCTGCGCGGGACGGTGTTCGACGCCGGCTACTCCACATCGCAGTCGGGGACCGGATTCGGGTTGCGGATCGTCGAGCAGGTGGCCGACGCGCACGGCTGGTCGGTGCGGGCCGTCGAGAGCGAGGCCGGGGGGGCGCGCTTCGAGATCACCGGGGTCGAGTCGGCAGACTGACGGCGACCGCGGAGGAGAAACGGAGTCGGACGGCGGCGGACTCAGTCCCGCGTGACCAGTTCGACCTCGTGGCCGTCCTGGTCCTTCGTGAACGCGTAGTTGTGGTCACAGGAGGCGGGGTCGCGGTAGTCAGGGGCCTCGCGGGTCATCAGCGCGTCCCACGCGTCGTCGAGGTCGTCGACGCGGACCGCGACGTGGCCCCACGCATCGCCCATCGTGTACTCCCGGCCGTCGTAGTTGTAGGTGAGTTCGAGCTTCATCGCCTCCTCCGGCGCGTCCTCGGGCGCCACGAAGTAGTTCGAGAAGGTGTCGGCCTCCCAGCGGCCGGGGTACTCGGTGTACTCGAACTTGCGGGTCCAGTAGCCGAGCGCCTCGTCGGCGTCCTCGACGCGGACCATCGTGTGGTCGATGCTCCACTTCGCGCCGTGGTCGCGCTTGACGATCTCGATCTCGTGGCCGTCCGGGTCCTTCACGAACGCGTAGCGGTTCCCGCAGGACTCGGGGTCGCGGTAGTCGTCGACGCCCTCCGACATCAGCTGGTCGTACGACTCCTGGAGCGCGTCCTCGGGGACGCGAACCGCGATGTGACCCCACGCGTCGCCGAGCTCGTAGCTCCGGCCGTCGTGGTTGTACGTGAGTTCGAGGAGCGCGCCGTCCTCGTGAACGTCCTCGGGACCGAGGAAGACGTTGGTGAAGGTGTCGGCCTCCCAGCGGCCCTTCTCCTCGTAGTTCAGGTGGGTCTGGTACCAGTCGAGGCTCTCCTCTAAGTCCTCGACGCGGATCATCACGTGATCGAAGGTTCCGTCCATACGCGAGTTATCGGCCGCTCGTGTCAAAAGCGTACTGAACCCCGAAGGTGCCCGCGTCGTTCGACCGAGCCCGCTGATACCGCGAGCGCTCGCGTTTTGTTAACGCCTCACGGCGTGGGTAAGTGTAGATCGATACCCCACGACGCACGTCCGTCGCCGACGCGCGGGAGATCGATCCCGACGCGCGGATCGAGGTCGGAACGGTGTCGTCCGTCTCGGTGTCGGTGGTGCTGCGGGTCGTCTTGGAGAACCTCTGTTCGAACGCGGTCCGACACAACGACGCGGACGAGCCGTGGGCCCGGATCGACGCCCTCGTCGAGGACGGCTGGGTCGAGGTCACCGTCGCTGACGACGGTCCCGGCATCGACCCCGCGGAGTACGGCGTGTTGGACCGCGGCACCGAGACGCCGCTGCGCCACGGGAGCGGGATCGGCCTGTGGATCGTCAAGTGGGGCGTCGACCACCTCGGCGGCCGGATATCGTTCGCGGAGCGCGAGCCGAGGGGGACGGCGGTGACAGTCTGCGTCCCGGTTCACGACCGGGGCGGTTCGGACGCCGACCGCGAAGGCGACGTTCCCGACGACTCGCGGTCGGCCGACGAGTCGGCCCCGCTGGGGCCGCCGCCGAACGCGGGTCGATAGGCACTTGCCTCCGGGCGGTGACCCCGTGGTATGGACGCTACGGCCACGACCTACCTCCCGTACGCGCTGCTCGCCATGGGTGCGTACGCGCTCGTCTCGCCGCTGATGCGCGTCGCCACGACCGGTCCGAACGCGATCCCGAGCGACGTCGCCGTCGTCGTCTCGAACACGCTGCTCGTCGCCATGGCGCTCGGCGTGATCGCGTACACCGGACAGGAGTTCACCGGCCACCTCGCCTCGCCGAAGCTGGCGCACGTGCTCGCCGCGGGCGTGTTCCTCGGTATCGGGATCCTCGCACTGTACCGTTCGCTCTCCGCGGGTCCGGTGAGCGTCGTGACGCCCATCTTCGCGATGTTCCTCGTCTTCTCGTCGGTGATCGGCTTCCTCTTCCTCGGTGAGTCGTTCACGGCTCGGAAGGGGCTCGGGATCGTCTTCGCCGCCGCGGCCGTCTACCTCGTCTCGGGCGCCTGATCGGGCGACGGCTCGGCCCGCGACCCCCGCTCGATCCGGAACCGCCTGCCGCGTGACGAAACTCCTTTAGCCGCCAGCGGAAAAGGCGGGCATCTGCCGTGTCTCGCCTTCCGAACTCCCTCCGCGAGCTGATCTCTCGGCTGCCGAACCCCTTCCGCGCGCTGATCCTCTACATCGGCTTCGCCCTCGCGAGGGCCGGGCTGATCGACCGTCACCGGGTGGTGCGGACCACCGACCTCGCGTGGCCCCGGATCGTCACCGGGATCGCCCGGATGTCGAAGAACGCGGTCGACGTCGCGATGGTCGGCGTCGCGGTCGGCACGAGCGCCGTCGCCGGCGTCGGCTTCGCGGGGCCCTACTGGGGGCTCGCGTTCGCGTTCGGCGGCGGCGTCGCCGGCGGCACGATCGCCTTGGTCTCCCAGCGGTACAGCGCCGAGGCGTTCGGCGAACTGGGGGACGCGGTGCGCTCCAGCGTCCTCCTCGCGGTGGCGATCACGCTGCCGGTCAGCGCGGCGTTCTGGCTGTTCGCCCCCGCGCTCATCGACGTGTTGAGCAGCAACGAGGCGGCGATCGCCTACGGCGCGGACTACCTCCGCGTCGTCGGCCTCGGCGTCCCGTTCGCCGCGCTCAACCTCGTCGGGAGCCGCATCCTCGTCGGCTGCGACGACGCCTACACCGCGATGCAGGTCCGGGCCGGCGGCGCGGTCGCGAACATCGCCCTCAGCGCGCTGTTCATCTTCGGGTTCGGCTGGGGCGTCGAGGGGGCCGCGGTCGGCACCGTCCTCTCGAACGTGCTCGCGGTCGGCGGCTTCACCGTCGGCCTCGTGCGCGGGAGCGCCCCCCTCATCGGCGAGTTCCCGGTCGCGATCGACCCGACCGGCTCGTACCTGAACCCCGGCATGCTCCGCGACCTCGTCGAGATCGGCGTCCCGGTCGGGGCGCGCAACCTCGTGTGGACGGCCGCCGAGTTCCCGATGCTCGCCATCCTCGACGTGTTCGGGGAAAACACCGTGGCCGCGTTCGTCATCGCCCGCCGCATCTGGGGGATCATGAACACGCCCGGCTGGGGGTTCGGCCTCGCCTCCTCCAGCCTCGTCGGGCAGGAGCTCGGCGTCGAGCGCCCGGACGAAGCGGAGGCGTACGCCCGCGACATCATCCGCTTCTCGGTGGCGACGTACGCCGTCTCCGCGGTGCTGATCGCCGTCTTCGCCACCGACATCGTCTCGCTGTTCGCCGAGTCGCCCGACAGCCCGGAGATACCGATCGCCGTCAACCTCGTGTACGCGGCCTGCGCCGCGGTGATCTTCCAAGGCGTCTCCGGCGGGGCGGCCGGCCCCCTCGACGCCGCCGGCGACACGAAGATCCCCTTCGCGAGCCAGTTCCTCGGGATGTTCTGCGTGTCGATCCCGCTCGCGTACGTCGGCGCACACGACGCGACACCCGCGATCGACCTCCCGCTCGTCGGCCTCACGGTCCCCGAGGTGGCGCTCCCGGCGATCGGGCTGTGGGGACTCTACTTCGCGTTCATGGCCGAGACGACGATCCCCGCCGCGATCAACTACCTCCGGTTCCGGTCGGGGAAGTGGAAGAAGATCAGCGAGGCGTACCGACCCGAGGCGACCGCCGACGACTGAGGAGTGCGGGTTCGGCCGGCCTCGCGAAGGTGTAAACTCCGGAAGCTGGCTAACGCCCGAACGGAGTGTTCGGGAGCGCGATCATCGCGGTGATCGCCGGCGGGACGTGAAGCGCCATCAGCGCGACGGCCTCGCTCGTCGTCACGCCCTCGACGGCGACGAGCAGGCCGACATCGGGGACGAACGACAGGACGAGCGCGGCGACGGCGACGCGGACGAACGTCCGGTCCGGCGTCGCGGAGAAACGCGTGAGCGCCCCGTAGATAACGGCCGCACCGATCGTTCCCAACAGCGTCCAGACGACGATCGGGGGGTACCGGAAGAACTCCGTCAACGCCACGAGACCCCCGGTCAACGCGATCCACCCGAGAGCGAGATTGACGGCGACCCCGATCAGGAACGTCCCGGCCCCGCGGACGGCGAGCGTCCGAGCGGCTATCGGATTCCGTGCGGTCATGCCGACCTCCCGTCCGGGGACGGCCCGACGCGCGACGGGGTGTCGGCTCCGAGCGGCGAGTCTGTCGGGCGCTGCTTCGCGGTCGCAGCGACGGCGGTTCCACCACATCGGTCCGCCGCCTCAGCGTCTCTCATCATAGGTCGTATACAGGCGCCCTACGGATAAACATAGTGTTGTAAATAGTTCACAATATATACGGAAGAAGTAGCTGGAAATGAGCATCTGAAGAAAACTGACGCGGCGGTATTGCGTGTTAGGGGCAATAGTTATCCGGCGGCGAGACGTACTACCGTGTATGAAAGGCTGTGAGAAAGGCCGTCTATTCGGGTCCGCAATGATACTCGTCCAAGGGGTCGTCACCGCGCTCTTCCCGCGGGCGAGCGTCAGGCTCAGCAAAAAGATGATCGGGAAGAACTTCGACAACGCGTCGGAGCTCGAAGCGAAGCCGGCGTACCTCCGGCAGCTCCGTGCGATCGGCGTCGGTATGATCGCCGCGGGCGGGACGGGGTTGCTCCTCGAAGACTCCGAGGAATTGGAAACCGAACTGTCCGAACTCGGCGGCGCGGAGGGATCCGAGGCCGACGAGTGAAGCGCTCGCAACGCCGATAGTTCGGGGAACTTCTCGCGGAGCGCTCCCGAGTCGTAGCGGGCCGACATCGAAACGGGCTCCGGGTCCGGCGCGACAACTGAAGGCGATCGTCCGCCGAGGAGTTCACCGGAGCCGTCCAGTTACTTCTCCTCTCCGTGCCGCACCTCGACGGCGACGCCGCGGGTCGATCCCGCCATTTCTGGGCCAGACATCGCCGCGCGGCCGACCGCGAACGCCTTCGGCCCCTCGATGACGACCTCGTCGCCGACCCGAATATCGTCGTCCGCGTCGACGACGCCCGGCGCGAGCACGGAGCCACGCGGGACGAACTGATCGATCTCCACCCGCTTCGTCGGCGCGTCGCTCTCGACCCAGCGGCGCGCGCCGGCGAGGGTGAACGAGAGCGTGCCGTACTGCGGGACCATCGTCGCGAGCTGTTCGCCCGGCTCGCCCTCGCGGCCGGCGTCGGGCTCGTCGCCCCACACCTGGAGCTTGGGGTAGCGGCCGGTAGTGCGGACGTCGGCCTCGCCGCCGTATCGGTCGCCTCCGCCGCTCGCGCCGAGACCGCCGAACAGGTCGTCGCCCGCGCCGTCGCCGAGCAGGTAATCGGCGATAGCGCGAACCGTGTTGTGCTCGCGCTCCCGCTTGCTGTACGCCGGCTCGCCCTGGAGGGCGGCGTTCAGTTCGCCGAGCGACTCGTCGGTCGTCGGGTGGTCGACGCAGGTGTACTCGAAGTCGGCGTCGATCGCGGGGTCGCTCTCCACGCGCTCGCAGATCTCGCGGTACCCGTCCTCGGGGACGTGCGCGACGACGCGCGAGTAGTCGTTGCGTTCGAGATACCGCCGGAGGACCTCCGCGACGAACTCGATCTCGTCTTCGCTCCAGTCGCCCGTGACGACCGAGTCGTAGTGTTGAGCGGGGTAGGTCGTCTCGAGCTCCTGCGGCACCACGCCGATAGGGGAGGTAATCGAGACGGTGTGGCCGCGCCACTTGATCGCGTCGTGGAACTGGCGGTGACTCTGGGAGTCGCTGTACGGCTTCGTCGCCGAGCAGGGGACCAACACGAGCGGCTGGTCGGTGAACCGGTTCCGGTAGCGGCTCGTGACGCGGTCGGCGAACCGACGGATCTCGACGCGGTCGAGCGTCTCCGCCGACGCCGCCGTCACCTCCGCGTCGCGCATGAGCGGCGTCCGCTCCTCCAAGTACCCCCACTGGTCGTCGAACTCGCGGAACGCGGCCGTGAGCCACCCCTCGTGGCGGGCCTGCGCCTCGATGTAATCGCGCAGGCGGCCGCTCCGGATCCGCTCGCGGACCCGCCGAAGCTCGGCCCGCAGCGCGTTGGCGTTGTGGTCGGCGCAGTCGTCCCGGGTGAACTCGCTTCGGGGTTTCGCGCAGGCCGGGCAGGCGCAGGGGAGCTCCTCCAAGTCTTCGAGGAAGTGTTCCGCGTCGGCGGTGAGGTACATCCCCTGCGTCCCCTTCGTCCGGGCGCGCGTCGCGTCGACGAGGTCGGCGCCGGCGTACGCGAGGAGCGCGACGTTCCGCGGGGTCGCGACGCCGGAGAGGCCGAGCGCGGCGTCCGGCGGCAGCGCCGACTTCGCGCGGAGGATCGCGTCCCGGAACGCCTCGCCGTGGCCGACGAACCCCTGCGCGTCCGAGAGCAGGTACGCGTCGGCGCCGAGGTCGCGGGCGCTCCGACTGTCGACGACCGCGGCCGAGGGGAACGCGACGCCGGGGTGGTCGACCGCGAACGACTCGCGCACCTCGTCGCGGGTCCCCGCGGGGAACGCCCTGTGGGGAAGCACCGTCAGCGCGGTCTCGTCGCCGTCTGGGACCTCGCGGTCACCGGCCCAAAGACTTCCGGCGTCGTCGAGGAACGGGTCCGCCAGCGCCGGCGTGGACACGGGCTCGGCGAGGCGGACCTCCCCGAGCCGGGCGGCGCCGTCGCGCTCGTGGACCTCGAAGTAGTCGGTCATACCACCTCTCGCGGGGGGACCGTCAATTCTCTTGTGTTCCGGAGCCGCCGGGCTCCGAGTGGTTCGGCCGTCGACCTCGATCGAGTCCGGGCGCCGCAACTGTTAGGCGGGGCGCGGGCGTAGGATCGGTATGGACCCGACCGGCCCGTGGGACCGCGACCGCGTCGACGAGTTCCTCGCCGCCGCGTCCGTCCCGGTCCGCCTCGGCTGCCGTACCCCGGGCGACCGTCCGTGGATCGTCTCGCTGTGGTTCGCGTGGGACCCGGACGGGGGGAGCGCCGACGGTGGAGACGACGGCGACGGCGCGGCGCGGCCGCCCGGCGCGATCCGCTGTGCGACGAGCGCGAACGCCGATCTGGTCGAGTTCGTCGACCACGACGACAGCGTCTCTTTCGACGTGTCGACGAACGACCCGCCGTACAAGGGGGTCCGCGGCCGCGGCCGGGCGACGGTCCGACCAGACGATGGGAAGCGGCTCCTGCGGTCGCTCCTGACGAAGTACCTCGGCGGCACGGACAACCCGACCGCCGACCGGCTCCTGCGATCCGAGCGCGAGGAGGTCGAGATCCGGATCGAACCGGAGCGGATCCACGCGTGGGACTACTCTGAGCGGATGGGGACGGCCGAGGAGTGAGCCGCCCGCGGTCGGCTCCGATGCGGTCCCCGTCGCTCTCCGGCAGCCGACGTTTTAACCTGTCCCCGGGCCACCCACGGGTATGAGCGTTCTCGAAGACGACGAGTACCGCGCGTTCCGCCGCGACCTCCACCGCCACCCCGAGCCCGCGTGGCGCGAGTTCTACACCACCGCCCGCATCGTCGAGGCCCTCCGCGAGCGGGACCTGACGGAGTTCCACGTCGGCCCGGACGCGCTGGCGACCGACGAGCGACTGAACGTCCCCGACGACGAGGAGCTTGCGGAGTGGGAGGAGCAGGCGCGCGAGGCGGGCGCTGACCCGGATATCCTCGACCGGCTCTCGGGCGGCTACACCGGCTGCGTCGCGGTCGTCGAGCGCGGCGACGGCCCCGTGATCGGCCTGCGGGTCGACATCGACGCGCTCCCGATCACGGAGTCTGAGTCGGCCGAGCACGTCCCGGCCGCCGAGGGGTTCCGCTCCGAGCACGAGGGGTTCATGCACGCCTGCGGCCACGACGCCCACGCGACGATGGGGCTCGGCGCGCTCGACGCCGTCCTCGACTCCGACTTCTCCGGCACGCTCAAGGTGTTCTTCCAGCCGGGCGAGGAGCAGGTCGCAGGCGGGAAGCCGATGGCCGAGTCGGGCCACCTCGACGACGTCGACTACCTCTACGCGGTCCACGTCGGCCTCGATCACCCGTCCGGCGAGGTCGTCTGCGGCGTCGAGGGATTCCTCGCGGTGCGGCACTTCCTCGCGGAGTTCTCCGGCGAGCCCGCGCACGCCGGCGCGCGCCCCGAGCAGGGTCGGAACTCGGTTCAGGCGATGGCGGCGGCGGTCCAGAACCTCTACGCCATCCCGCGGCATGCCGACGGCCCCACGCGCGTGAACGCTGGGCTCGTCGGCGGCGGCACCGCGACGAACATCATCCCCGAGGAGTCGCACATCGAGGGCGAGCTCCGCGGACAGACGACGGAGCTCGCCGAGTACATGTCCGACCACGCCGACCGCATCCTCGACTCCGCCGCGGCGATGCACGACTGCGAGGTCGAGGTGTCGACGCTCGGCGAGGCGCCCAGCGCGACGAGCGACGACGCGCTCGCCGCCCTCGTCCGGGAGTCCGCGGGCGACGTCGAGGGCGTCACGAACGTCGTCGACAGCGACGACCTCGGCGGCTCCGAGGACGCTACGTACCTGATGAACCGCGTCCAAGATCAGGGCGGGCTCGCCTGCTACCTCGGCGTCGGCACCGACCACCCGGGCGGGCACCACACCACCGACTTCGACGTGGTCGAGGACGACCTGTCGCTCGGCATCGACGTGATCGCCGGCGCGATCCGGCGAGTCGCGGAGGCGCAGCCGTAGACGTCGCCGGTCCGCCGAATCTCGCCCCGTTCAGAAGGTGAGGTGCGAGCTCGACGACGGCCCCGCGCCGTCGTCGTCGTCCTCGTCCGGCAACCCCTCGCGGAGGTAGCTGAGGTCGTCGTCGGTCAGGAACACCGCGCCGTCGCGGACGGTCACGTCCACCGATCGGAGCGTCGTGCCCGCCGCCTCGCCGTTGTCGCAGCCGCCGTCGCACGCGTCGAACGCCGAACCGTGCTTCGGGCAGACGACGGAGCCGCCGCGGGTGACGGCGCCCACCGCCTCGCGGTGAAGCCGCTGGTCCTCGTGGGTACAGCGGTTGATCCACGCGCGCACCGGCGGGTCCTCGTCGTCGCGCTCATCCGACTCGTCCGCGCACGGCACGAGGAACACCTCGCGGTCCTCGTCGCCCTCACGAGCCGTGAACGCCCACGAGCCCTGCTCGCGCACCGTCTCGACGGTAGTGAGCCGGTAGCCGCTCACGGCCTCAGTACTTCGCGTCGGCGCCGGTCGTCTCGTAGACGCGGTCCATGATGTCGTCGCGCTGGCGGGTCCAGTTCGCCATCGCGGCGGGGCTCGTCGGGTACTCCTCGTAGTGGCCGATCAGCTCGTCCGCCAGCGACTTCGTCTGGTAGAAGTTCCGGATCGTCCCCCAGTAGCCGAACGACTTGACCGCGGCCTTCAGCTTCAGCCCGAAGGACATCGAGGTCGACCCCTCGTACAGCGCCTCCGCGAGCTTCTCGCCCGGCAGCGACGCGAGCAGCCCCATGAGGTTGTCCACGTCGACCGAAGTCGCGAGGACGTTGTACACGTCGAGGCCAGCGTACCGGCCGCCGAAGTGGTCCATCACGCGGGTGTTGTACCGCCAGAGGTTCTCCTCGCTCACGTCGTCGTCCGAGACGGCCTTCACGGCCTGCTCGCCGGCATACTTGCCCGCGTACGCCGCGCCGGCGATTCCCCCTCCGGTCGTCGGGTTCACGTGACCCGCCGCGTCGCCGACCGCCATGTACCCCGGCGCGACCGCCGAGTCGTAGGGGCGTCGGGTGGGCAGGGCGGCGCCCAGTTTGTCGCGGACCTCCGCGCCCTCGAACTCGGGGCGGTCGCGGAGGTCCTTCTTCAGCGACTCGACGAGCTTCATCGGCTCCTCCGTCATCTGGAAGCCGAGGCCGGCGTTGATCTCCGTCGCGGTCCGCGGGAAGTACCAGAGGTAGCCCGCCGCGCGGTCGGTCGCCTTGAACACCAGCGCGTCGTCCCACTCCACCGGCTCCGGCACGTCGACGATCTCGCGGTACGCCGAGCAGAACTGCGAGTACCGGACGTTCGTGTCGAAGGTCGTCTCCTCGAAGTCCGCCTTGTCTTGGAGCAGCGAGAGCGACCCGGCACCGTCGATCACGACGTCCGCCTCGTACGTCCGCGGGTCGCCCTTCCGCACCGCGTGGATACCGGTGACGCGGCCGCTCTCGTTCTGTCTCACGTCGTTGATGACGGTGTCGTAGTGGAAGTCGACGCCCGCGTCCTCGGCCCCGGAGATGAGCTGGCGGCCGTACTCCCAGCGATCGATGACGGCGAGCTCGCCGGGGACGGGGATCTCTAGGACCGTGTCCTCCTGCGGGATCTCGAAGCGACCGTGGTCGACGCCGGTGTTCGTGAACGCGGGTTCGAGTCGGTCCTTCGGGATCGCTTCGGGGAAGGCGTCGGCGCCCTTCAGGGCGTCGCCGCAGGCGATGTGGCCGGCCTCCTCGGCGTCCTTCCGCTCCACGATGACGACGTCGAGCCCCTCGTTCGCGATCGTCGCGGCGGCGTAGCAGCCGGCGGTCCCGGCCCCCGCCACGACGACGTCGTACTCGTCGATATCCATTACCGGACCGTGTCGTGCGCCGGGCAAAACTCTTTGCTCCCGTTTCGGTCGGCCGCGCGCCGACGAATTTCGCGATGGCCGGGGCGAGCCGGGGCGCGTCCGGAGCCTAACTGTTCAGGCTCGTCGTTTAACGGCCTCGAAACGAACGATACGGACATGGGGCAACTCGAACGGGTCGACGCCGACCGGCTCCGGGCGTGGCTCTCGGAGGTCCGGTCGGCGGAGGCGACCGCGGCGCTGATGACCGCCGTCGCGTACGACCGAGGTATCGGCACGGCCGAACTCGCTTCGTGGTACGACCGCTCCGAGGAGTGGGTCGAGGAGACGATCACGGCCCTCGACTCGCCGGGGCTCGTCTCGACGGTCGCCCGGCTCGAAGGGGTCGACATCGGGGCGGTCGCCGCGGAGTCGAACCTCGCGCCCGCGACGGTCCGCGATTGGTTCGACGACCTCGGCGACGAGCCGGTCGGCGAGGCGGCCGACGTGGTTCGGCGGTACGCGGAGGGGTCGGTCGAACCGGTCCGCACCGGGTCGCCGTCTACCGTCTATCACCTCGACCGCGACGCGCTGACCGAGCACGGCTGGTCGCTCGACGATGAGGACCTCTTCGAGAAGGCCGCAAACGCCGACCTCGACCTCCCGGAGTACGGCCGCTTCCTCGTCGAGCCCGGCGAGTCGATCCTGGAAGCGGCGGAGCGCGGCGGCCGGTCGTGGCCGTACGCCTGCCGCGGCGGCGCCTGCTCCAACTGCGCCGTGGTCGTGGTGAAGGGCGACGTGGCGATGCCGGGGCAGTCGATCCTCTCCGACGAGCAGATCCGCGGGGCGAACGCCCGCCTCTCCTGCGTCGGCGTCCCGATCACCGACGAGGTCAAGATCGTCACGGGGATCGGCGACACCGAGGCGTTCGCCGACCTGCGACTGCCCTCGCCGACCGAGGAGACCGAGGCGTCGGACTGACCGTCCGGACCCGGGAGGTCGTCAGCGGGCGCGAGCTACTCCTCGGTCTCGTAGTGTTCGCCCGCGGCCTCGGGGATCTGCGTCCGGCCGACCAGCGTGAGGACGACGATCACGACGACGTACGGGATGGTCTGGACCAGCGTGTCCGGGATCGCGTACCCGAGCTGCTGGAGCCGGATCTGTATCGCGTCGAGGCCGGCGAACAGCGCGCCCGCGCCGAGCGTCCCGAGCGGATTGTAGTTGCCGAACAGGTACGCGACGATGGCGATGAACCCCTTGCCCTGGACCATCGTCTCGCCGGAGCCGACGAACTGCCCGATGGACAGCGCCAGCGCCGAGCCGCCCACTCCGGAGAGGACGCCCGAGAGCAGCACCCCGGCGTAGCGCACCTTCGAGACGGAGACGCCGACCGTGTCGAGCGCCTTCGGGTTCTCGCCCGCCGCGCGGAGGTGTTTGCCGAACGCGGTCTTGTTCAACAGCCACCACGAGCCGGCGGTCGCGAAAACCACCATCGTCGCCGAGTACTGCCAGCCGACGCTCACGCCGAGGTTCGGCGTGTTGACGCCGCCGAAGAACACGGTCGACAGGAACGGCGCGAGCCCCAACGCGATGAGCCAGACGGCCAGCCCGGCGATGATCTGGTCGGCCTTGAACTCGATACAGACCACCGCGAACACCGCCGACAGGAACGTCGACGCCGCGATGCCGGCGAGGAACGCGATCGCGAGCGCCGGGACGCCGAGGACGGCGTTGCCCACGCCGACGACCGACGCGGCGTACACCGACACGAACGCCGAGATGATGAGGAGCCCCTCTAGGCCAATGTTGATGACGCCGGACTTCTCGGCGAAGATGCCGCCGAGTCCGGCGAGCACGATGGGCGCCGCGAGCCGCGCCGTCGACGTGGCGGTACTCGTCGAGAAGACGATGCCCGCGAGGTCGCCCGCCACGGAGTCGGGGAACGCGAGCCCGGACACGCCGAGCAGCGCGAGCACTCCGACGGTGCCGGCCATAAGCGAACGGACGTACCCCGACTCGCTCGCGCCTTCGAGGAGCGACGCCGGCGAGAGCGGGTTACGCATCGGCTTCACCCCCGTCGCCGCCGGCGGAGGCATCTGACTCCGCCGACGCCGCGCCGCCCGGGCCGCCGGCAGTCCCCCCGACGCCGGTGTATCGACCGATCATCCGGAAGAACTCCGGCATCGCGACGAACAGGATGATGAGCCCGCGCAGCACGGCGACGAGCTCCGTGGGAACGTCGGTCCGGAAGCCGATCTCCAAGGCGCCGCCCTTCAGGACCCCGAAGAGGAACGCCGCCGGCAGCACGCCGATCGGGTTGTTCCCGGCCAGGATCGAGACGGTGATCCCGTCGAAGCCGAGGTCCGGGATCGAGGCCATCCACCGCCCCTCGGACATCAGCACCCACACCGCGCCGCCGATACCGCCGAGCGCGCCGGACAACGTCATCGCCCGCACGGTCGTGAGCTTCGCGTTCACACCGCCGTACTCGGCCGCGGCCGCCTGGACGCCACTCGTCCGGAGGTCGTACCCGAGCGACGTGTGCTCGACGAAGTAGTAGAGCGCGCCGATGAAGGCGATGCCCCCTGCCAGCGCGAGCAGCGCGAAGTCGGTGGACGGGGGGAATAGCACCGACGGGAACTGCGCGTATTCTGGGACGTAGCGGGTGGCGACCACCGAGGAGCCCTCGGCGCGGAACACCTCCAACACGAGCACGTACGCGACGTTCGCGGCGACGAAGTTGAGCATGATCGTCGTGATCACCTCGTTGGCGTCGGCGTACGCCTTGAGCGCGCCGGGTATCGCGCCCCAGAGTCCGCCGCCGACCGCGCCCGCCGCGGTCCCGACGACGATCAGCACGGCACCGGCGACCGGGCCGGCCGGGAGCAGGGGCGCGAGCGCGAGGACCGAGAGGGCGGTCGAGAGCGCCCCGACGACGAGCTGCCCCTGCGTGCCGATGTTGAACAGGCCGGCGCGGAAGGCGACGGCGACGGAGAGCCCGGTGAAGATCAGGAGCGTCGTCTCCGAGAGCGTCAGACCGAACGAGAGGTTGAACGGCGTCCACGCGGGGTTGAACAGCCCGGGGTCGCCGACGGCGAACGGGTACCCGAGCGCGCCGTTGAACAGCACGACGTACACCTCGATCGGGTCGTAACAGAAGCCGATCCCGGTGAGCGGCATCGTCCACGCCGCGGTCGAACACTGCGCGATCCGGCCGGAGACGAGCACGAGCGCGAAGCCGACGACGATCGAGAGGAGGATCGCGGCGACGCTGATGACGAGCCGCTCGGCGACGCTCCGGTCGACGAACGGGGCGACCACGCGGGCGAGGAGGGACTCCGTACGGTCCCCGTCGGGCGCCGAATCGCTCACGCGTCCACCCCCTCGTCGTCGGCCGCCCCGCCGTCGACCTCGTCCGGCGCGCCGCCGGCGTCGTGGATCGCCGCCCGTTCGACCGAGTCGTCGTCGAGCGACTCGCCCGCCATCAGCAGCCCGATCTCCTCTTCGGTCACGCTCGCGGGGTCGACGACTCCGGTGAACTCTCCTTCGTGAATCACCGCGAGCCGGTCGGAGAGCCCCTGTACCTCGTCGAGCTTCGAGGAGACGAGCAGGACCGCCTTCCCCTCGGCGCGCAGTTCGAGCAGCCGGTCGTGGAGGAACTCCGTGGAGCCGATGTCGACGCCGCGGGTGGGGTGGGCGGCGACGACCAGCTCAGGGTCGCGCTCGAACTCCCGCCCGACGATGAACTTCTGCTGGTTCCCTCCCGACAGCGACTCGGCCTCCGCGTCGGCGTCCGGCGGCCGGACGTCGTACTGCTCGATGACGGACTCGGCGTGGTCCTGCGCCGCGCCCCAGTCGAGCCGTCCGCCGCGCGCGAACGGCGGGTCGTGTTGGCTCCCCAGGACCCCGTTTTCGGTGAGGTCGTATGACATCACCAGGCCGCGCTCCTGTCGGTCTTCGGGGATGAACGCCATCCCGCGGTCGATCCGGTCGCGGCGGGTCTGCCCGACCATCGACTCGCCGCGGTAGCGGATCTCCCCGGACGCCGTCTCGCGCAGACCCGTGATCGCCTCGGCGAGCTGTGACTGTCCGTTGCCGTCGACGCCCGCGATCCCCAGGATCTCCCCGCCCCGGAGCTCGAAGGACAGGTCCGAGACCGCCTCGACGCCCCGATCGTCCTCGACGCACAGGTCGGTCACCTCCAGCACGCGCTCGCCCGTCTCTCGGGGCGACGTGGCGGGGTCCATCAGCACCTCCCGGCCGACCATCATCTCCGCGAGCTCCTCGCGCGTCACGTCGGCCGCGGCGACGGTGCCCACGTTGACCCCGTCGCGGAGGACGGTGATGTCGTCGGCCGCCGACAGCGCCTCGCCGAGCTTGTGCGAGATGAAGATGATCGTCTTCCCCTGTTCGGTGAGCTCTTCGAAGACGCCGTACAGCTCCTCGACCTCCTGCGGCGTCAGCACCGCGGTCGGCTCGTCCATGATGAGCACCTCGGCGCCGCGGTACAGCGCCTTCAGGATCTCGACGCGCTGCTGCTCTCCGACCGAGATGTCCGCGATCGTCGCGTCCGGGTCCACGTCGAAGCCGTACCGCTCGCTCAGTTCGACGACGGCCTCCCGCGCCGCCTCCCTGTCGACGCGGAGTCCGCCCCAAGTCGTCGGCTCGTTGCCTAAGACGACGTTCTCCCACACCGTCATCGGGTCGACGAGCATGAAGTGTTGGTGGATCATGCCGACGCCCGCGTCGATCGCGTCCCGCGGCGAGTCGAACGACCGCGGCTCGCCGTCGAGCCGGACGGTCCCCTCGGTCGGCCGGTAGAGACCGTACAGGACGTTCATCAGCGTGGTCTTGCCGGCCCCGTTCTCGCCGAGGAGGGCGTGGACGCTCCCGCGCTCCACCGCGAGATCGACGTCGTCGTTCGCGACGACCCCGGGGAATCGCTTCGTGATACCGTCCAAGTGGACCGCCGGGTTCATTCACCCGTAACTCCGCGCCGGAGCCTAAAAGCGCCCGGATTCCGAGCTACTGCGCCCGGTCCTGTTCGTCGTCCGACCGGAACGAGGGACACTCCGTCGCCCGACCGGAGCAAAAAAATTCCGCCAGCGGGGTTCGGCTTCGAGTCGGCGGCGCCGCGTTCAGTTGCTCGTCGTCTCCGGGACCTCGATGTTCCCGGCGATGATCTCGTCGCGCGCGTCGGCCACGGCGGTCGCGATCTCGTCTGGGACCTGGTCGCCGATCTCCTGCCCGTAGACGCACTCGACGCCGTTGGACTCCAAGCCGAGCGCGGTGGTCGACCCGCCCTGGTGATTGTCGTCGATGACGTTCGAGATCGACTCGTACACCGCGGTGTCGACGCGTTTCACCATCGACGCCAGGATGACGTCCGAGAACGACTCGTTGGAGACCGACTGGTCCTGGTCGACGCCGAAGGCGAACCGCCCCTCCTCCTGTGCGGCTTGGAACACGCCGACGCCCGTCGCGCCCGAGGCGTGGTAGACGACGTCCGCGCCGCTCTGGTACATCGACAGCGCCGCCTCCTGCCCGCCGGTGGGGTCGGCGTAGCTGCCGACGTAGCTCGTGGTGACGTCGACGTCGTCGGTCGCGTAGTCGACGCCGGCCTCGAACCCGGCCTGGAACCGGCGGATGACGGGGCTGTCGACGCCGCCGACGAACCCGACGGTCGTCGAGTCCGGGTCCGTCTCGCCGGCGCCGGCCGAGAACTCGGTCTCGGTCAGGCGGCCGGCGAGCACGCCCATCAGGAACGAGCCCTCGTGCTCGCGGAACAGGTAGTTCGCGACGTTCGGTTCGTCGACGACGGTGTCGACGATCATGAAGTCCTGGTCGGGGTACTCGGGCGCGGTCTGCGAGAGCGAGTCGCCCTGATTGAACCCGATCGTACAGACCAGGTCGTAGGCCGGGTCGGTCGAGCCGGCGTACTGCTGCTGGAACTGCTCGAACTCGCCGGCGCCGTCGGGCTCCGACTCGTCGTACGCGATGCCGAACTCCTCTTCCGCCTGGAAGATCCCCTGCTGGGCCGCGTCGTTGAACGAGTTGTCCCCCAGTCCGCCGTCGGAATAGACGATGCCGATCCGCGCCGGCACGTCGCCGTCGCCCCCGTCGCCCCCGTCACCGCTCGGGCCGCCGCTACACCCGGCGAGGCCGACGAGGCCCGCTGCGCTTGCCGCCTTGATGAACCGCCGCCGATCGAAGTCGGATGCCATCTCACTCGTACCCCCGTCGGAACGCGGCATAAATTCGTCGTTCTCGCGGTGTCGAGGTGGCACGTTCGTGGAGAGAAGCGGCCCGATTCCGGGGTATCAGTCGCCCGATCGCCGCCGTCTGATCCACGAACCCGAATCTCTCACGGTTCCGAACGGGGTGACGCGGGGTCGCCGACGCGTCCGCGACGGGGCGTCGGCGGTCGGACCGGCCGGCCCTACGCGTCCGCGACGGGGCGTCGGCGGTCGGACCGGCCGGCCCTACGCGTCCGCGACCGCGTCCTCGACCACGGCTTCGACCTCGGCGACGAGGGCGTCGACATCGTCGCTCTCGGCGTACACGCGGACGTACGGCTCGGTGCCGGAGGGCCGAACCAGCGTCCACGAGGCGTCGTCGAACTCCAGGCGGACGCCGTGGTCGGTGTCCACCGCGGCGTCGGGGAATGCGTCCGGCAACGCCGTCGCCAACCGGTCCATCGCCGGCTCCTTCGCGTCGTCGGGACAGGCCACGCTCACCTTTCGGTACGGGCGCTCGGTCACCGGGCCGCGGAGCGCGTCGAGCCCCTCGTCGGCGACGAGGCGCGCGAGCACCGCCGCGGAGGTCACGCCGTCGATCCAGCCGCCGAACGCGACGTGGATGTGCTTCCACGGTTCGGCCGCGAAGACGACGCGCGTGTCAGCGCCCACCTCTCCCGCGGCGCCCGCCTCGCCGACCGTGCCGGCCTCGCCGAGGGCGCCGGCCGCGCTGGCGTCCTCCCGGACCGCGGCGATCCCCTCGTGGAGCGCGCCGAGCCGGACGCGCTCGACGCGCCCGCCGGCGTCGCGGACGCGTTCGTCGATCCGACCGGAGGCGTTCGGCGTCGTCACGACGACGGGGTCAGCGGCGTCGCTCGCGCGGGTGTACCGCTCCGCGAGCACCGCGAGCACCGTGTCCTCGTGGACGACCTCGCCGTCCGCGTCGACGATCACGATCCGGTCGGCGTCGCCGTCGTGACCGATACCGAAGGCGAACCCCTCGGTCTCGTCCGCGTCGCCGTCGCCTCCCGCTCCCCTCCCGTCGTCGGCCGGCCGTCCGGGGTCCTCGACGCCCTCGTTGGCGTCGGCGACGAACGCGCGCAGGTCGGCGAGCGTCTCCGGGGTCGGCTTGCTCCCGCGGCCGGGGAAGTGCCCGTCGACGTTCCCGTTGAGCGTGACCACGTCGGCGCCGAGTTCGCGGAGGACGGTCGGCGTCGCGGGCGCGCTCATCCCGTTTCCGCAGTCGACCGCGACCCGGAGCCCGTCGAGGGGCGCGCCGAACCCCGCAGCGTACTCGCGGACGGCGGCGAGGTAGTCGCCGAGCGGGTCGGTTCGAGTCGGCTCGGTCCACTCGTCCCACGGAGCGACCGGCTCCTCGTCGGCGACCCGCGACTCGACGGCGCGCTCAGCGTCGCGGTCGAACTCCGTCCCGTCGCGGAACAGCTTGATCCCGTTGTCCGTCGGCGGATTGTGGGACGCGGTGAGCATCACGCCGTAGCGCCCCCGCGAGGCGTACGCGAGCGCCGGGGTCGGGAGCTGCCCGGCGCGGCGGACGGCGACGCCGCCGGCGGAGAGACCGGCCTCCATCGCGGCCGCGAGCGCCGGGCCGGTCACCCGCCCGTCGCGGGCGAGGACGACCGTCGGCTCGGGCGTCGACGCGGCGGTCGAATCGTCGGTACGCGATCGGATCTCGGCGCCCACGGCCCGCCCGACGGCGAGCGCGAGCGACGGGGTGACGCGGTCCTCGACGCCGCCGCGGATCCCGGCGGTTCCGAACAGGTCCATGTCGCCCACGTCGGCGCGCGGGAGTTAGTAGGCGTCGGTTGCGGGCGCGGGTCGGTCGGCGGCCGGTCGGTCGCGGGCGGGTCGTTTAACAGGCAGCGCGCCGCACCACCGACCGATGACCGACCGCGTTCGAGCGCACGTGTTCGTCTCGGGCCGCGTCCAAGGCGTCTACTACCGGGCGAGCACCCGCGACGCCGCCCGCGAGAAGGGCGTCGACGGCTGGGTGCGGAACCTCGACGACGGCCGGGTCGAGGCCGTCTTCGAGGGTCCGGAGGGAGCCGTTCGCGACATGGTGGCGTGGTGTGAGACCGGGAGCCGGGCCGCCGAGGTCGACGACGTGGACGCCGAGTACGGCGCGCCGGAGGGGGAAGACGGGTTCGAGGTCAGGCGGTGAGCGGGCGTCGGCGCCGCCCGACCGTCTCAGTCGTCGCGCGCCAGCGCGGCGGCGTCGCCGGGGGGCTCCCGGACGCCGAGCTCCTCTAACGCGCGCAACACCACGATCGCCTCGACCACGTCGCGCTCCTCTGTGTAGGGATCGTCGACCGCGTCGAGCGTCGCCTCGGCCTCGGATGCCAGTCGCGTCTCCAGTTCCGTCTGGTCCGTCTCGGCCTTCGTCGCCGACAGCAGCGCCTCGTGGTCCTCGCGGAGGTCGAGGGAGACGTGCGCCGCGTTACACCGCGAGAGCGGGTGCGCGTCCATCTCGACGGCGAGGTCGCTCACGAGGTCCCAGTCGTCGGCGCAGAAGCGGAGCGTCACGGTCCCGACCACGTCGCGCCACGCGATCGGCTCGCCGTTCTCCATGAGCCGGAGCGCCCGCGGCGGCACGGCGATCCGGGTGTGGGTGTCGTCCCGGCCGCACAGGCAACAGGGAGTGTTCTTCAGTCCGGCGTACACGGCGTCACGTACGCGCCGGAGTATGGTGTGCGTTTCGGCGGGCAAGCACCTTTCGCCCGCGCCGGGAGCGCCGTCGCCGAATCGAGGTCACACAAAACACATACGCCGTCGGAGGATCGGAACAGGTGATGAATCGCCCGTCACCCGAACTCCTCGCGGCCCTCTGCCTGTTCGTCGTCGGAGTCGGGGTCGTCACCGGCGCTGTCGCGGGCGCGACGGACCCGGCCCCGGTTACGTACTCGGTGGATCGAACGGACAGCGAAGTCCACCGCTACGCGGACCTCTCCGGGGCGGCGCGGGACGTCGTCGACGCCGGCTCTGATCGCGGTGAAGCCTCCGTCAAGGCTGCCGGCGATCGCGACGAGGTCGCTGTCGACGACCTCCCGTCCGAGTTCCGGTCGGGGGCTTGGAACTTCGTCAGGGACGGCGGCGAACTGGCGTGTTTCTTCCCGACGGACGACGCCGACTCCGGAGACGTCAGCGTCGCGTTCGCCGACTGCGAGGGGTTCGCCTTCGAATACGAGGACCTCTCCGAACGGGGACAGCGCTTCTTCACGGTGGCGGCGGACTCCGACGACGGCAGCGTCTCGATCTCGAAACCGGTTCCCTCGGGATTGGACGTCGCTCCGGGAGACACCGGGATCGACATCGAGGAGGCTCCCGAGGAGGGAGGCCTGTACTACGTGTTCGCGGACGAGCGCGTCTACGAGTTCACGCTCTACGGACCGGGTCCGCTCGGCGGGTTCGGCGCGCTCATCTACGCCGCCTTCGTGATCGCTCTCGGCCTCGCCCTCATCGCCGGCAGCGCCTACGGCTACCGGGTCTCGGCGGTCCACGCGCCGGCGGCCGCGGCGGTCGGTGCGAGCGTGTACCTCGTGCCGCCGCTCGTGGAGGCCGCCGGGCTGCTCAGGTGGTCGATACGACTCGACGGGTACACCCCATGGGGGGTCCCGCTCGTGATCGCTCTCGCGGTGGGCGGGGTAGCGTACATCATCCCGGACCTGTACGCGTTCGCGCGAAAGTACGTGTGAGAGCGACGCAGCGGCTGCGCGACGCGGCGGCACGATTTACAGACCGATGTGCCTGCCAGCGCCGCTCATCGATTTGTGAGGCGGTGGCGCGTGCCTCCGAGCGTCCAACGGACGCGAGGAGCACGCGCGAGGGAGTCGGCGGGCCGGAGCGAAGCGGAGGCCGGCCGACGAGGCTGGGGAGGTGTGAGGCTGCGGTGCTGTACGGGGCGGGACTCAAAGGGGCAGTCGCGAGGGCGGCGCACGCTCGCTGCGCTCCTCGGTCGCTCGCGCTGCTCGCTCCCTGCGGTGCTTGCGTCGCCTGCGCCGCCCTCGCGGCTGGGGCTTTGGAGGCCTTCATCGACGATTCGCTGTTGGTAGTTTATAAACAAACAGCCTGGGAACGGATGTCTGTTTATAAACGAAATCCACTCCTGCTAACGCACGCTTACGCGTCGCACTCGGCGAGCCACTCCTGGGCCCACTCGTCGATCTCCTCGAAGACGGGGGCGAGCGACTCGCCTTTCGCGGTCAGGCTGTAGTACGTCGCCACCGGCGCGTCCTCCTCTAACCGGCGGTCGACGAAGCCCGTCTCTTGGAGGTCGTCGAGCACGCGCGAGAGCGTCCGGGCGTTCGCGTCGGTCTCGCGCTTGAGCTCGTTGAACCGCGCCTCGCCGTTCAACAGCTCGTGGAGGACGACGAGCCGCCACTGCGAGCCGATCTGTTCGATGGAGTCGATGACGGGGCATGGGGTCTCGGGCGCCGTCGCCTCGCCAGCCGCTTCAGCCCCCGAATCCGCCGTCTCCGCCGACTCCGCCGCGGAAAGGTCCTGTGATGACATCGGTGTTACCTACTAACTCTATTGTCCGGGAAGCGATAAATAGGTTACGTCCGTATAGCAGGTTACACGATGTTAGCTGAAACCGCGACGTTACCGCTCCAGTTCGACACACCCCTCGCGGGCGAACTCTTCCTGCTCGGCCGGATCCTGTTCGGCGCGACGCTCGCGTTCATGGGGCTCAACCACTTCATGGACCTCGAGACGATGGCCGGCTACGCCGAGTTCAAGGGCCTCCCCGCGCCGCAGTTCTCGGTGATCGCCTCGGGCGCCGTCCTCGTCCTCGGCGGACTCGCCGTCGCCGCGGGCGCGTTCCCGGTCCTCGCCGGGGGCTCGCTCGCGTTCTTCCTCCTCGTCTCCGCCGTGACGATGCACGACTTCTGGTCGGTGGACGACCCCGAAGAGCGGCAGAACGAGATGACGAGCTTCCTGAAGAACGTCTACGGCGCCGGCGCCGCGCTGGCGTTGCTCGCCGTCGGCGGGGCCGCGTGGCCGTACGCGGTCGGCGTCGGGCTGTTCTGAGCGCCGTTCGAACCGACTGACCGAGCCGACCCCCAACCGAATCGTCCGGCGACTGGCGTATCCGCGTTTCGAACCCCCAGTACGACTAACTACTCTCCCGACGACCGATCACGCGGACCATGACCGACGCGCCGCCGACGACGGGACTCCACCACGTCACGAACATCTGTACCGACATCGAGGAGACCGCGGCGTTCTACGAGGACGTGCTCGGCTGGCACACGGTCAAGCGGACGCAGAACTACGACGACCCCGGGACGCCGCACTACTACTTCTCGTCGACTCCGGAGGGCGAGCCGGGCACCAACGTCACCTACTTCGAGTACCCGAACTCGCAGGGGACGCCCGGCCCGGGCGCAAGCCACCACTTCGCGTTCGGCGTCGAGGACGAGGCGACGCTCCGCGAGTGGAGGGAACACCTCGAGGCCCACGATGTCCGCGTCTCCGAGGTGAAAGACCGGACCTACTTCAAGAGCGTCTACTTCACCGACCCCGACGGGCTCGTCTTCGAACTCGCGACGCGAGGGCCGGGAGTCACCCGCGACGAGGACGAGCCCGGCGGCGAGGTCATCGACCCCTTCGAAGCGGGTTACGAGAACTGAGGCACGGGCGCCGCCCGGATCACCCTCCCTCGACGAGCGCCGCGAACTTGTCGAGCGCGCGTCGGCAGACGGGGACGTACGGGGCCGCGACGAGCGGGACTTCGATCACCGCTCGACACCGACCCGGATCCTCCGGATAGCGGTCGACCCGGTGGCCCGTGGCCGGAACCCCGGCGACCCGCCAGTCCCAGCGGAGGCGCGTCGCGGCCGTCACCCGGAACGGAACCCAAGCGTCCGCGACCCGGACCCGTCCGGTCGTCCCGCTCTCGACGTACCGATCGGTGCTCTCCACGCCCCCCACGGACGGGCTCCAGTCGGGCCACCGTCGCGTGTCGCGGAGCGCCGTCGCGGTCCGCTCAGGCGGGGCGTCGATGTCGCGGCCGACCGCGAGCGTCGTCCCCTCTCGGACCACCGCGGTTTCGCTGTCGCGATCGGAATCTCCCAACACGTCGCGTCCTCCGGCGGCGGCGTCCCTCATCGCTGTGATCCTCCGCTCAGATCCGAACGCACATCCGATACCTGGGGCATAAAACAGAGGCAATACGCAATTCGTCCACTTTTTGCGCTATCGTGGCACAGAGCCATATTAATACCTTATATGGTATGAGGACTCATTATCTCTTTCCACGAAGGGTTAATACAGAGGTCCGGGGTATTGGGAGTCAATATGGCAAGCGATCGCGACACCATGAAAGACGTCTCGCACACAGCACCGAACGACACCTCCGCGGACGCGGTCTGGGAACGAGGGCGAGGACCGGTCGAGGAAGAGGAAGAAGAGTAGCGCGAGTCGACCGTTTTCTCTCGTCGGGCCGGCCCGCCCCGGCCTTCGTCGCCGATCCGACTCGTCGAGCGCGTCCTCTCGCCGCTCAGTACGCTGTTCGACGGGATCACCCGTCGGATGAACGCGTACATCAGCGGCGACGGGAACGTCGAGAAACCTTACACGGAGTGACGGACTACCGGACGGAGCGATCGGCTACCGAACGGAGTCGGGGGCTCGGCCGACCGTCGTTCGTCGCGCTCGCTCGCCCTCCGGTGTCCTCGCCGTCGCCGCGTTCTCGGGGCCGATAACCGCGGGCGTGGCTTTAACCCACGCGCCGGCGGAGGCGCAGGCATGATCGAGGTGTCGGGGCTGCGGAAGACCTACGGTGACTTCGCGGCCGTCGTCGACAGCGACTTCTCCGTCGACGACGGCGAGGTGTTCGGGATCGTCGGCCCGAACGGGGCCGGCAAGACGACGACGCTGAAGGTGATCGCCGGTCTCGTCGAACCGACCGACGGCGAGGTGACCGTCGCCGGGTTCGACGCCTCGGACCCCGAGATGCGTCGCCACCTCGGGTTCCTGCCCGAGGATTCGCCGCTGTACGAGGAGATGACCGCGCGGTCGTACCTCCGCTTCTTCGCCGACCTCTACGACGTGCCCCGAGAGGTCGCCGACGAGCGGATCGAGGCCGCGCTCGACCGGCTGGAACTCGACCACCGGGAGCGTCGCCTCGGCGACGTCTCGAAGGGAATGAAACGCAAGGTCGCAATCGCGCGCTCGCTGGTCAACGACCCGGACGTGCTGGTGTACGACGAGCCCGCGTCCGGGCTCGACCCGGTGACGACCAACTCCGTGCTGGCGTTCACCCGCGAACTCCGCGAGACGGGGAAGACCGTCGTCTTCTCCGCGCACAACCTCTACCACGTCGAGTCGGTCTGCGACCGCGTCGTGGTGATGAACGAGGGGCGGATCGTCGCCCGCGGGAGCGTCGACGGGATCCGCGAGCGACACGGCGAGACGACCTACCGCGTGTTCACTGACGTCGAGCCGACCGCGACGCCGCCCCTCGACGACCTCGACGCGACGCCCGAGGAGGTCGGCGACCGGTACCGCACGGCGGTCCCGAGCATGGACGCGGTCGCGGCCGTCCGCGAGGCCGCCGCCGACGCCGGCGGCGAGGTCGTCGACATCCGGAGCCGCGAGCCGAGCTTGGAGGACGTGTTCCTCGACATCGTCGGCCGGCCGATGCCCGGCCGCTACACCGGCGACGGGCTCGACGACGGCGAGGTCGACGGGCAAGAGCCTGACGGGCCGGAAAACGACCGATCGACCGACGGAACAGAGCGGGAGACGGCGGCGACCGCGACGGAGGCCACCGAGTGACCGACCGGCTGCGTCGCCTCGGTCGACGGCTCGCCGTCGCCGGCCGCCGAGTGCTTCGCGTCGCCAAGTGGGAGTCGGCGCGGGCGTCCGGCGGCGTCGACCGCCGGACGCTCGCCGCGGGCGTCGCCCTGCTTCTCGTCGCCGGCGGCGTCGTCGGGGTCGGCGTGGCCACCGGCGTCGCCGGCCTCGACGTCGACCAAGACGTGTACCGGGTCGGCGTCGACGCCGGCTCGCCGTACGCGGAGGCGATCGAGGAGGAAGCGTCGCTGCGACCGGTCCCGGCCGAGACCGCGTCGCTCGGCGACTCCGCCGACGCGGTGGTGGTGACCGTGGTGCGGCCCGGTTCCGTCGACGACGGGGCGATCGATCCGGCGGACGTCGACTCGGTCGTCGTCCGCGCGACCGACACGCGGAAGGGCGAGGCGGCCGCCGCGTCGGTTCGCGAGGCGGTCGAGGCGCACAACGAGCGGCTGCTGCGCGCCGAGCCGAACCGGACCGCGGCGTTCCCGGTCACCGTTACGCTCCGGTACGTCGGCAGGACGACCGGGTTCGACGACGGCGCGACGCTCGGCGGGAGCGACGGCAGTCGGACGGGCGATCCGGGCGGCGGCAGCGCGAGCGACGGGGACGACGGCGGCACCGCGGCCGACGGCGGAACGGAGGGCGACGGCACGGAGACGAGCGGTTCCGGGTCGGACGCGGACTCCGCCGGCGACTCCGGTGGGGCCGACTCGGGCGACGGTTCCTCCGGAGACGCGTCGACCGACGGGGAGTCCGGCGGCGGGTCCGCTCCCGACTCGGGAGCGGGCGGAACCGCCGACCCGGGCTCTGATGGCGGCGAGACGGGATCGGACGGGGAGGGCGGCTTCGCGATCCCGTCGATCGGCGGCGGGGCGTTCGGCGCGGACACGACCGGTTCGCCCGCCTCGATCACGCCGCCGTTCCCGTTCACCTCGCTGCTCTTGGCGTTCGCCTTCCTCGTACCGATGAACTTCCTGATACAGGCGTACGGCTCCTCTATCCTCGACGAGCGGACGAACCGTCGCGGAGAACCACTGCTCGTCACGCCGCTCGCGCCGGCGGAGATCGTCGCGGGCAAGACGCTTCCGTACGCGGCGGCCGCCGCGGTCGTCACGACCCTCATCGCGCTCGTGATCGGCGGCGGACCGCTCTCCGTGGTGGCGGTGGCGCCCGTCGCGGCGACGTTCCTCGGGGCCACCTTCGTCGGCGCGATGTTCGCGCGGTCGTTCAAGGAACTCACCTTCGTCACGGTTGGCGTGAGCGTCCTCCTGACGACCTACGCGTTCGTCCCGGCCATCTTCACGAACGTGACGCCCGTCGCGCTCGTCTCGCCACTGACCCTCGTTGTCTTCGACCTTCAGGGCGAGGCGGTGTCGGCGGGCCAAGTTCTCTTTTCGACCGCGCCGATGGCGGTCGGGGCGACTCTGCTTTTCGGCCTCGGGCTCGGCGTCTACCGCGAGGAGGACATGTTCTCCCAGAAGCCCGTGACGCGGAAGTTCCTCGACGCGCTCGCGGTCCGGCTCTCGGCGGTGCGGACCGGCGGCGGACCCGGCGGCGTCGGGGGCGCGCTCTTCGACCGCGAGCGGCTCCGCGCGCTCGGTTCGGTCGCGTTCCTCACCGCCTGTACGATTCCCTTCGTGTTCGTCGCGGAGCTTCTGGCCGTCGCGGTGCTGTTCGCGCTGCCGGTCACCGTGTCGATCCCGGTGTTGCTCGTGACGATCGCGTTCATCGAGGAGGTCGCGAAGAGCGTCGCCCTGTACGCCGGGTTCGAGCGCGGCGTCTTCGAGCGGAGCGACCGCGTCGCGCTCGCGGTCGGCGTCGCGTCCGGGACCGGCTTCTTCCTCGCGGAGAAGGCCACGGCGGTCGTCCAAGCGGTCGGGCTCACCGAGCTCTTCCTCGGCCGCGCCGCGTTCGCCGACGTGGCCGGGCTCTCCGGGCTGCCGCCGCTCGCGCTCGTGGCGCTGTTCTTCGCCCCGCTCGTCCTCCACGTGACCGCGACGAGTGCGGCCAGCCTCGGCGCGAGGAGGGGCCGGACCGCCTACGCCCTGGCGCTGACGCTGGCCACGCTGGGGCACGCCGCGTACAACGTCGGGGTGGTGAGCCTTGGATAGCCGCCTGACGATCGCCGGCCAGGAGCTCGCGGGGCTCCGCGCCGAGAAGACGATCCTGTTGGCGATCGGGATCCAGCTGTTCATCGCCGCGTTCTCGTCGTTCCTCGTCGTCGGGCTCGTCTCGATGTACGACCCGGGCGCGCTCGACGGCGCGCAGATCGAAGTCGCGGCCGCGGGCGACGCGGTCGACGACCTAGAGCGCGCCGCGAGCGAGGTCCCCGGCGCCTCGGTCACGCCCTACGACGACGCTGACGCCGCGCGAAGCGCCTTCGAGCGGAACGCGGCCGACGCGGTGGTCGCGACTCGCACGGAGTCGGGACGGGTGTCCGCCGCCGTCACCGCCCCGGACGCCACCGTTGAGACGACCGTGATCGTGGTACAGCTGCGCGAGCTGCTGCGAACCTACGAGCTGAACGAGCGTGAGCGCCGCGCCTCGTACCTAGAGGAGTCGCCGCTGCCCCTGCCCGACCGGAGCGACACTAGCCCGTACTTCACATTCACTTACACCGTGTTGATCCCGCTCTTAGTCTTCCTCCCGGTGTTCATCTCGGGCTCGCTCGTCGTCGACTCGATCACCGAGGAGTTGGATCAAGGGACCATGGAGCTGCTCCGGGTCGCGCCCGTGACGCTCGCCGAGATCGTCGACGGGAAGGCGGCCGCGGCGATCGGGATCGCCCCCGCGCAGGCGCTGCTGTGGCTCCTGCTGTTGGAGGCGAACGGCACCGCGGTCGCGAACGTCGGCCCGATCTTGGCGCTGATGACCGCGCTGACGACGCTGGTCGTCGCCGTCGCGGTGGGCATCGCGGCGGTCGCGCCCGACCGGCGGGCGGCGCAGCTGCTCTACTCGGTCGCGGTCCTCGTGCTGTTCGGCGGCGCGACGGCGATGGCGGGCGGCCCCGCGAACGCGGTCGCCAGATTGGCGATCGACAGCGCGGGCGCGACGACGGGCGTCCTCGTGGTTGCGTACGCCGCCATCGCCGCGGCGGCGTACCTCGGCGTCCGCCGCGTCGTCTCGGTCGACGGGCTCGGACGCTGAGGGGGCGGATCGCTTCGGGCTCGGCCCGTTGTGCGGCCCGCCCCCCGAATCGATCAGTCGGCGAAGCGATCGCCGAACCGCTTCGCTGTCGGGAGCCGCCAGCCGCGGGCGACGGCGACGAGTCGGAGGCCGACCGTCACCGCCGCGCACGCCGCAGCGGCCAGTCCCGCGGGCCCGCCGAGCGTGCCGACGGCCCAGTACGTCGCGCCGCCCAACACGGCGCAGCTCGCGTAGAAGTCTTCGAAGAGGATGAACGGCGAGCGGTCGAGGAGGATGTCGGCGAGCGCGCCGCCGCCGACGGCGTTTATCGTCGCGACGGCGACGACGCCGAACGCGGACACCCCGGCGTCCGTCGCGACGATGGCGCCGGCGGTGGCGAACGCGGCGAGCCCGACCGCGTCCGCGACGACCGTCACCGGGTGCTCGTCGGGCGAGGCGAGCCACGCGCTCAGCCCGACGGCGAGGGCGACGCCGATCAGCCCTAGGAGTATCTCCGTCGGCGAGCGCAGCGCGAGGGGGACGCGCGCGACGAGGAGGTCGCGGGTGACGCCGCCGGCGAACGCCATCGCCAGCCCGACGACGGCGACGCCGAAGAGGTCGAACTCCTCGCGGACCGCCTTGCTCGCGCCGACCAGCGCGAACGCGACGAGCCCGACCGTGTTCATCACCGCGAACGGGTCGCCGAAGAGGACCGCGAGAGCGCCGCCCGTCATCCGCCGAACGCCCCGAGGCTGGACTGGAGTTCGCGCTCCGGGACGGCGTCGGTCAGCTCGTAGCCGACGAGGTCGCGCGCGTCGACGGCGTACGTGGAGCCGCCGCGGTCGAGTACGATCACCCGCCCCTTCCAGCCGCGGACGGTCCCCGCCGCCATCGTCTCGGCGACGGGCCGGTCGTCGAGGCCGAGCCCGTAGTCGAAGTCGAACCGCGCGATCGGATCGAACCGGTCGAGGAGCGCCTCCCACGCCGCCTCGTCGACCGCGCGCCCGAACCCGTCGAGCTTCGTCGGGACGCGGACGCGGTCGACGAGGTTGTCCCCGGCGGCCAGTTCCGCCTCGACCTCGCGCGCGATCCGGCCGTTCGGGAACGTCCGGATGTGGGCCGCGCGGTCCGCGCCCTGCTCCCGGAGGCGGGTCCCGAGCCGCCACTCGCGGGTGACGCCGACCTTCAGTACGTCCGGCGCGAACGCCGCGAGGTACATCGCGTGCGTCTCGTGGCAGTCCATCTCGTCTTTCAGACACGTCCCGGTACACCGGGCACACACCCAGACCCCCGAGTGGTCGTCGCAGTACGGCACGTCCGCGGCGTCGCAGGCGACGTGGTCGCCATCGTGGACCGTTCCCGCGCAGCGGCGCTCGCCGAGCCCGAACGCGAGTTCGGTGCCCGGGCTCGCGTCCACGTACTCGACGCTCCCGCCGCTCGCGACGTAGAGTCCGCCGCCGATCGGGCCGCTCGTCTCGACCGTCTGAGCGCCGTCCGCCCCCGACTCGGCCGAGTCGCGCGCGACGTCCGTCTCGTAGCCGACGACCTGCACGCCGAGCGGTACGCGAAGCCGAGGCTTATGAGCTTCGTCGGGCCCGATACCCCCTCGAATCGGATTTTATAAGTGAACTCGGCGTCGCCTCTCGGGCATGCGCACGGCAGCCCTCCCCCCCGTCGTCGCCGCGGTCGTCGCGCTCGCGGTCAGCGGCATCAGGCGCCTCGCGCCGATACTGCTCGAGTCGTCGGTCTCGCTGCCGTCGACCGAGGCGCTCTCGACGTACCTCCTGAGCGCCCGGTTCACGGCGTTTTTGCTGGTGTACGGGCTCCTGTTCGGCGTCGCTTTCCTCGCGGGACTGCGCGACGCGGACGCCTCCGCGGCGTCGACCGCGCTGGCGACGGGCGCGAGCGCGACCGCCGCGTTCCTGCTCGGCTCGGCCGCCGTCCTCTGGTACCTCGGTCCGGAGCGCGGCCCGGTCGCCACCGCCGTCTTCGCCCTCGGCGCGAGCCTCGGCGTCGGGATCCAGTTCGCGGTCGTCGCGTACGCCGGGGTCGCGCTCGGCGAGAGCCGCGGCGACGGGCCGATCTCGACGCGCCCCTGACCCTACTCGTCCGCCTCGCCGCCGTGGACCGCGGCGTCGACCGCGGCCGCCAAGCGCTCGCGCGTCCGGTGGCTGGCCTCCGCGTCCGTGTCGACCTCGATCAGGTGCGAGCCCGTCGCCTCGTGGGCCCGGCTGACGGCGGCGGCGAGGTCCTCACCGACGACATCCGCGCGCTCCGCAGGGGTGTCGCCGCGGTCGGCGTGCGCGTCGGGCCGGGCATCGATCCGGACGTGTTCGAGGCCGTGGAGCTCCGCAAGCGACCCGAAGTCGAGCCCGTGCGGCGTCTTGAACGACTCGGTGAACGGCGGCTCGAACTCCTCGATCGGGAGCTTGTGGAAGATGCCGCCGCCGTCGTTGTTGACCGCGACGACCGTGACGTCGACGTCGCACCGGTCGACCGCGAGCAGCCCGTTCGAGTCGTGGTAGAGGGCGAGGTCGCCGACGACGAGCGTGAGGTCGTCGGTCGTCCCGCTCCCCGCGCCGAGCGCGCTGGAGACGATCCCGTCGATGCCGGAGACGCCGCGGTTACCGAGCGCGGTGACGTTCGCGGTCGTCGGCCCGACGAACCGGTCAAGGTCGCGGACGGGCATCGAGTTGGAGACGAACAGCGTCGCCGGATCGGGGAGCGCCCCGGCGACCGCGCGGAGCGCGTCCCCTTCGTGGAACCCGGCGTCACCCTCGTCGGCAGCGGGCTCCGCGTCTTCCTCGCCGCCCCCCTCGCCGTCAAGCGCGTCGGCCTCGCGGGCGTGAACCGCTTCCGCGACCCGGTCGGCCTCCTCCCACTGCGCGCGCCAGCCTTGGTCTCCGCTCCCGCCGCCGACGAGCCGCGAGAGTCGGGCGCAGAGCCGGCTCGGCTCGGCGACGACGAGGTCGGTCGCGGCGAACTCGGCCTCGCGCCAGCGGCCGGCGGGGTCGACCTGGTACTGGTCGGCGCCGGTCGCGGCGAGGTACTTCCGGAGCCGCTTGGAGGTCGGCGAGGCACCCAACCGAAGGACGAGGTCGGGGTCGGCCCACGCGTCGCCCGCCGCGGCGGCGTCGCCCGCGTCGCTTCCGCCGTCCGCGAGGTCGGCCGAGAGGTACGCGTCGTAGGCGCCGATCACGGGCGCGACGCGCGTGTGACCGCCGTACCGGAGTCCGGAAAGTGGGTCGGCCAGCACGGGGAACCCGGTGGCGTGCGCGAGCGCCGTGACCGACTCCGGGTCGATCCCCGGCGGGTCGGCGGGGCCGGCGACGATCAGGCCGCGGTCCGCCTCCCCGAGCGCGGTCGCGAGCGCCCGGAGTTTGTCGTCGCCCGGTTCGGGGGCCCCGTGAGTCACGTCGACGTAGGGGCCGTCGCGCCCGCGCTCGGCCGCCTCCGGCAGGTCGTCGGGCACGTCGCCCGGGACCGGCGTCGGCTCCAGCGGCTTCTTAAACGGGACGTTGAGGTGGACCGGGCCCGGGTCGGCCCTTTCGGCCGTCGCGACGGCGCGGGCGACCGTCGTGCGCAGCGACCGGAGGGCCCGGTCGTTTGCGGCCGGCTCCGGGAGGTCTTTATAAAATCGAACCGCGTCGCCGTACAGCTTCTCTTGATCTGCGGTCTGGTTCGCGCCGGAGTCGCGCAGTTCGGGCGGCCGGTCGGCGGTGAGCGCGAGCAGCGGGACGCGGGCCTCGCTCGCCTCCATCACAGCCGGGTGGTAGTTGGCGGCGGCGGTGCCGGAGGTACAGATCAGCGGCGTCACGCGGCCGGTCCGACGGGCGCGCCCGAGCGCGAAGTACGCGGCGGAGCGCTCGTCGAGCTGCGAGAACACGCGGAGATCCTCGTGGCCCGCGGCGGCGACGGTCAGCGGCGTCGAGCGGCTGCCCGGCGAGGCGACGACGGCGTCGACGCCCGCGGCGACGAGCTCGTCGACGAGCGCGTTCGCCCACAGGGCGTTCCGGTTCGGCGCGGTCATTACCGTCGCTTCGGGCGCGGACGTAAATACTCCGGCGAGTTCGGTCGACGCTCGGGCGGCGGGAGAGCGCGGTGGACGCTCGACCGGCCGGAGGCCGCTCTCGGCGCCGCCCTCACGCCGCGTCCGACGCCGACTCCGACTCTCGGCCCGTAACCTTGCGGACGCACGAGGAGCCGAACGGGCCGAGTTCGCCCGCGTCAAGTTCGACGAAGTGGCCCGTCGAGACCGAGGCGCCGCAGCGCCGACACTCGAAGTCGCCCTCGCGCGCGACGACCTGGCGCTCGTACTCGACGTAGGCGCCGCCGGTGTTGACCCGGAGCCGAGCGCCCTCGCGGTCGATGACGCCGCGCTTCTCCGCGGCGTCGAGGATGTCGCGGGTGAGCGCCGGGCTCGTCGTGATCGTCTCGATCCGGTCGACCGCCGCGGCGAGGTCGAGCTCCTCGCGTTCGAGGTGCGCCAGCAGCTCGACGCCGAGCTCCAGCTTCTCGTCGCGGGTCGACGGCCCCGTCACGGCCGCCGAGACGGCGCGATCCCTATTAAGTCGGCCGGACGCCGGTCGGTCTCCGTCCGCAAAGCGCGCGCCGGCCCCAGCGGATCGGCACATTCACGTTCGCCGCCCGACAGTTTCGCCCGTGGTTCGATCCCGCGATCGGTCTCGGCGTCGCCTCGCCTACCGCCGGCGCCCCAACGAGTTCTACTGGCTGTGGATCGCGGCGACGGCGACGTACGGCGTCGGCGACATCGTGTCGACCGTCGCCTTCCTCCGGTACGTCCCGACGATCGAGGAGGCGAACCCGGTCGTGCGGTTCGCCCTGGAGTCGTTCGGGCTCTCCGGGCTCGTCGCCCTGAAGATCGCCGTCTACCTCGTGATGCTCTGGATCAGCGTCGAGGGCGCGCGCGAGGGCGACGGGCTCCTCTACTACTTCCCGCCGGTGCTGCTCACGCTCACGGGGACGTACCTCACCGCGAGCAACGTGCGCCTGCTGTGGCTCGCCTGAGGGGCTGACCGCTCGCGTCCGGAGGCCGAATCCGGTCTCGGCGCGGCGCTGCTGGTGCGGGTCTGGTTCGTGCTGGTCCACGACCTGCTCGCGCTCGGAACCGTCGCAGCGACCGAGCCGCCGGGCGCAGCGCTGTCGGCGCTGGTGCTGTCGAATCCGGTGAGTCCTTCCGGGTGTTCGTGTTGAGCGGGCTCGGGGCGACCGACGGCGGCGGGTTCACCGCCGCCCTCGCCGGGAGCGGGCTCTCGACGGTCACACTGGCGGCGTCGCTCGTCGCGTGGTGCGTGGTCCAAGCCGCCGTCGCGGCGCAGTTGGTCCGTCGCCGTCGGCTCTGGCGCGAGGCGAGACCGGGCACGGCGACCGGTCGGACTTTTTCGATCGCCGCTACTGGATCCGCTCGATACCGTCCTCCTCCGGCGATTCGAAGTCGAGGGGGCGGCGCGGGAGGTCGTCGACGAACTCCCGGACGATCGTGCGCTCGACGCGCTGGAGCACCTCGCTACACGTGGACTTCGCGATGCCGACATGGTCAGCCACCTCGGTGAGCGTCGTCTCTCGGGGCACGTCGTAGTAGCCGCGGTCGACCGCCTCGAAGAGGACCTCGCGCTGGCGCTCCGTGAGCGACCCGCCGGGGTTGATCCGCTGTTGGACGTACTCGACCTCGAACGCCGCGCCCATGTCGCGGAGGGCGTCGCCGAACTCCGCGACGCGCTCGTGATTACCCGTCACGTCGACGCGCGCGACGCCGTCGCGGATCTCGACCGGCATCTCGATGGGGACGCCCGCCCGGCGGGCGACCGTCTGTAGCAGGGGGACGAGCGCCTCGACCTGAACGGTGACCATCCCGTCGTCCGCGGCCATCACCGACGAGTGGGTGATCGTCTCGTGGTCGTCGATCGCGTCGAGGATCGGGTCCGTTTCGTCCGCGGTGATCCGGACCAGCGCGAACCCCGCGCCGTCGTCCGGCGTCGCGGTCAACACCTGGAACCGCGCCTCGGGGAACTCACGCGAGACGTCGCCGACCCACGGACCGTCCGGGATCGTCACGCGGAGACGTGCCTGTGCCATGCCGGAGGCTTCGACGCCGGCGTGGAAGTAGCTTCGGCTCCGCGGTCGGCGTCGGAACATGTTCGGCGGAACGGACCCAGAGATCGGGTCCGTTCCACCGGATATGAGTTCCAGGCCCGACGAATCGGCGGCGGTGGAGGGCTCGACGCGCGGGACCTCGCGCCGCCGCAACCTTGCGCGAGACGCTCGAACGCGCCGAGCCGCTCGGCGGTCATGACGTGTTGGTCCAGTACAACGACCGAACGCCGCAGTCCCTCTTCCCGCGGCTCGACGACCGCGGGTACCCCTACGCCGCGGTCGGGACCGACGCGCCCACCGCGGTCGTCACGGCGATCTGGTCGGGCGAGGGCGAGTGGACCGTTTCGGACGAGCGAGCGGGGGAGGGCGATCAGACCGACGCGAGGGAGCGGTCCGGCGAAGGCGACGCGACCTGAGTTACTTCGAATCCGCCAGTACGCGTGAGAGTGACATAACCGTCCAAATCGCGGCACAGGCGATCCAGACCCCGGGGCTCGTGAGCAGGGTTATCGCTCGCTCAGTCGAGTACAGTACGAACAACCATGGCGGTATTCCAACGACGAATGACACAAATCCCGACCGCGACGGCTCGCATGGCTCGCTGCGCTCTTCGCTCGTTCGCTCCACTCACTGCGGTGCGTGCGTCGTCAGGCTTCGCCCTCGCGGCAGCGTGGCGCGACGCGCCACTGGCAGCAGGCGGCGAAGCCGCCGGCGACTGCCCCTTTGAGTCCCACCCGACCGCACAGCGCCGCAGCCTCACGCCTCCCCAGCCTCGTCGCCCTCCCTTCGGTCGGCCGACTCCCTCGCGCGTGCTCCTCGCGGCCGCCTGCGGCGGCCGCGCGCAGGCACGCGCCGACCACTCTGTCATCTATAATCGATTGTCGGGGTCGCTCACGTGTATTTAAATCCCGCATCGCAGTTGTCGATCCGACGCGTCCCTCCCGCCGTCGCTCGCCGTTACGTCCGGTGAACACGTTCGGGAACGACCCCAAACGGGTCCGGGTCGTAGCCGGACGTGAGCGATGTTCGACGACCTCGACACGGACCGGCGGCCGCTGGTCCTCGTTTGGGAGGTCACGCAGGCCTGCGGGCTCGCGTGCCGCCACTGCCGGGCTAACGCGCGGCCGCAGCGACACCCCGACGAGCTGACGACCGCTGAGGGGAAGCGACTGCTGGCGGACGCCGCCGCGTTCGGCGACGGACAGCTGGTCGTCCTCTCCGGGGGCGACCCGATCGCGCGCGACGACCTCACGGAGCTGGTCGCGCACGGCGACGACCTCGGCCTCCGGATGACGATCACGCCGAGCGGAACCCGGTCGCTCACGCCCGAGCGCGTCAGCGACCTCGGCGACGGGGGGATCGCCCGCATGGCGCTCAGCCTCGACGGGTCGACCCGCGAGCGCCACGACGCGTTCCGCGGCGAGGAGAGCTTCGCGGACACCGTCGCGGCCGCGCGCGCCGCCCGCGACGCCGGGATCCCGCTCCAAATCAACACTACCGTCTGCGCGGACACGGTCGAGGACCTCCCCGCGATCCGCGACCGCGTCCGCGACCTCGGCGCCGTCCTCTGGAGCGTCTTCTTCCTCGTTCCGGTGGGTCGCGGCCGCGTCCTCGACCCGGTCTCCCCCGAGCGCGCCGAGGCGGCGATGGCGTGGCTCCACGAGGTGTCGGAGGAGGAGCGGTTCGGCGTCAAGACCACTGAGGCCCCGTTCTACCGACGTGTCGGGATCCAGCGCGCCGAGGCCGGCAGCGCCGACGCGGGGGCCGACCGACGGGGCGGGATCACGGCCGGGCGCGGCTTCGCGTTCGTCGGCCACACCGGTGAGGTGTACCCGTCCGGGTTCCTGCCCGAGTCGGCGGGGAACGTCCGCGAGCGGTCGGCCGTCGACGTCTACCGGAACGCCGACCTCTTCGAGTCGCTCCGCGACCCGGACGGCTTCTCGGGGAAGTGCGGCGCCTGCGAGTTCCGCCACGTCTGCGGCGGGAGTCGGTCGCGAGCCTACGCCGTCACGGGCGATCCGACCGACAGCGACCCGCTCTGCCCGTACGTCCCGGACGGCTACGACGGACCGCTGCCCGAGCGCCAGCGAGGGGCCGACGGGGAGCGGTCCGAATCCGCCGACTGATCCCGGCGTCGCCGGCGACTCACTCCGGCCGTTCGCCGACGAGGAGGTCGAGGTCGGCGACGCTGCCGGCCGGGTCGAAGTCGAACGCCGCGCCGTAGAACGCGAGTTCGGCGGCGTGCGCCCGGGCGACGTTGTCGGCGTCGCGGAACCCGTGGCGCTCCTCCGGGAACTCCACGTACGCGTACGGCGTCTCGTTCGCGACGAGGGCGTCGATCATCGCCTCGGCCTGCGCGGGCGGGACCACCTCGTCCTCGCCGCCCTGTAACAGCAGCAGCGGCGCGGTGATCCCCTCGGCGTGCGCGACCGGCGACCGCGCCTCGTAGACGTCGTCGGCCTCGGGGAGCGGGCCGACGAGCCCGTCGAGGTAGCGCGACTCGAACTTGTGGGTCTCCGCCGCCAGCGCGCGGAGGTCGGCGACGCCGTAGTAGCTCGCGCCCGCGTCGAACGTGTCGTGGAACGCGAGCGCGGCGAGTACCGCGAACCCGCCCGCGCTCCCGCCCGAGATCGCCAGCCGGTCCGGGTCGGCGAACCCCTCGTCGGCGGCGTACCGGGCGGCGTTGACGCAGTCGAGGACGTCGCGGACGCCCCACTCCCCCTTCAGCGACTCGCGGAAGGCGCGGCCGTACCCCGTCGACCCCCGGTAGTTCACTGTGAGCACCCCGACGCCGCGGGTCGTCCAGAACTGGACCGTCGACGACAGCGACGCCTCGGACCGACTCGTCGGCCCGCCGTGGACCCTGACGAGGAGCGGCGGCGCCGCGTCGGCCGGCGCTTCGACGTCGGGGTTGTGGGGCGGGTAGTAGTGGCCGTACGCGGTCGCGTCGTCGGCGCCGACCGCGTCGCCGGTCGGGAAGGCGATCGACTCCGGCTCCGAGACGTACGCGGCGTCGAGCGCGTCCTCCGTCGACTCGCGGAGCCGAGTTGCTCCGGTCCCCGCCGACCCCGGTCGCCACGCGACGACCGCGCTCGGCGCGTCCGTCCGGTGACCGGCGAAGACGACACGGTCGCCGTCGGACCGGACCGAGGCCGGACGGAAGGAGCTGTACGGGAGGCCCGGGTCGACGAGGTCGCCCGTCTCCGGATCGAGCAGGCGCAGGCTCGGGTCGCCTCCCTCGGTGACCAGCGTGGCGATCCGCCCGTCACCGAGGAACGCGAACGTCGACACGCCGAGGGTCCACATCGGCACGCCGAACGCCGCCGGCATCTCGCGGAGGACCTCCGCGTCCGATGTCGTCGGGAGCGCGACGCCGGCTCCGCGCTCCCCCTCCTCGGTCCCGGACGCGACCGGGAACCGATAGAGGTTCCACCAGCCGGTGGGGTCGGCCGCCGCGTGGAGGACGCCGTCGGGCGACCACTTCGGCGAGACGACCGACTCGTCGGCGCCGCCCGCGACGACGCGCTCGTCGCGGATGTCGCCCGTCTCGTTGACCGCGCCGACGACGAGTTCGGTCCCATCCCACGGCATGTTCGGGTGATCCCACCGCAGGTACGCGATCCGGTCCCCGCCCGGGGCCGGCCGCGGCGCCGCGTAGAAGTCGTGCCCGTCCGCGACGACGACCGGGTCCGAGATGCCGGTCTCCGGAGCCGGGTCGGGTGACAGCGGGAAGCGGACCAGCTCGTTCCGGGGCTCCTCGTCGGTGCCGGGTCCGACGTGACGCTCGCGGACGGCATAGACCGTCTCCCCGTCCGGAGCGAGCCGCATGTCGGCGTAACGGTGGGCCATCGGCTCCGGCGGCTCCGGCGTGACCGGGGTCGGTTCCGCGTCGCCCCCGGCAGCGCTCCCGTCCGCGGGCAGTCGGTAGAGCCGCTGGTCGTCCATGCTCGCCGCGAGCACCGTCCCGTCCGCGACGAGCACGTCGCCGCCCCCGTACTGGTGGACGAGCGTGCGCACGTCGAGTTCCTCCGACGTCACTTCTGTCGGATCGGCGCCGCGGTCGTCGACCGGGGCGCGACAGACGACGCCGCGACCGCCCTCGGACGGGCGGCGTTCGATCCAGTAGACGTGGTCTCCGTCGGTCTCGACGGACGCGAACGACCTGACGTCGGCGGCGACGTCCTCCGGGGCGACCGGCGACGGCCACTCGCCGTACGGTGTCGGCATGGGATCGACGAGCGTCGCCGCTCCAATAAACCTACGCGAGCCGGCCACCCGAGCCACCGGGCGGGGTCCGGCGCCGGGGTCTGTGGTCGCCCGCACCGGGGTCGATGGCCGCCCGCGCCCGGTTCCCGATCCGGGGCGTCTCGCTTCACGCGTACGCCTCGAACTCCTTGCCGAACGCGAGGAAGTAGCCGGTGCCAACGAGCCCGACGACGGCCGCGACGGTGAACGCGACCTGGGGGCTGACGAAGTCCCACAGGTACCCCCCGACCGCCGCGCTCGGGATCACGACCGTGTTCCGGAGGAGGTAGTACGTCCCGGTGACGCGGCCGCCGGCCCCCTGCTCCGCCGGGCCGACGATGAGCGCCTTGTGCGACGGCAGGCCCGCGAACCGCAGCCCCGAGAACGCGAAGACGGCGATCATCACGGCCGACAGTGGCAGCGCCGACCCCGCGAGGGCCGGCGCGTAGATCAGTACGACCGGGAAGAGGGCGTACACCGCGAACCCGACCGCGACGACCGGCTTGAGGCCGATGCGCTCCGCGAGCCGCGAAGCGGGGACCATGATCAACAGCGCGACGAGCATCTCGACGCCGAGGAGGTAGCCGAAGAACGCCTGCGGCGAGAGGTCCACGTCGTACGCGAACCCGCCCAGCGCGACGGTCGCGTCGAGGCCGACTTGGAAGAACTGCGTGACGACGAGGACGAAGAACACGTACACCATCCCGTTCGCGAACCGGACGAGCGTGTCGCCGACGAGCAGCGGCCGGAGCGGCGCCGGCATCTCCCGCAGGTCGCGCCGGACCCGGTCGAGCCCCGCGAACGAGTCGCCGAAGGAGTCGCCGCTCGCGTCGTAGAGGACGTGCTGGACGAGCGTGCCGAGGACGCCGAAGGCGACCGCGACCGCGAGGACGAACTGGAAGCTGACGGTGAACTCCGCGCGGAGTCCGATGAGGACGGCGGCCAGCACGGGTCCGACGAGGAACGCCGTCCGCCGGAACGTCTCCGTGCTGGCGAACCCGGCGGCCAGTCGCGAGGGGACGGTCGCCTGCTTCACGACGGCGAACGTCGCGCCGAGCCCGAACGACTTCCACGCCTGCGCGAGGACCAGTCCGACGAAGATCCAGACCCACGGCTCCACGATGAGTCCGCCCACCGCGATCGGGCCGACCCCGGGCGCGACCAGCCAGACGAGGAAGCCGAGCGTCGACAGCAGCCCGAAGAGGGTGAGCGCGTACCGCGAGCCGATACGGTCCGAGACGGCGCCGCCCGGGTACGGGTAGATCGCCGAGATAACGTTGCCGAACGTGCCGAAGAGCCCGACGACGAACCCGGACGCCCCGAGCGCGACCATGTACTCCGGGAGGTACCGGTTCGTCATCTGGAACCCCAAGCTGAACGCGAACATCGCGATCGACAGCACGAACACGTCGCGCTCCAGCGCGAAGAGTCGCCGAAACCCGTCCAGCGCCCCGGAATCCGCCTCTGCGTCCGCGTCGTCGCCGCCGGCGCTCACGGGGGCGCCCCCGGTGTTCCGGAGCGGTCACGGTCGTCGACGCCGGCGCGGGTCGGTCCTGCCTCGGGGAGCGCCATACGCGTCGTCCGGTTCGCGTCGACAAAAATTCCACCCCGTCACGGAGCCGGCGCGAGACGGTCACTCACCTCGGGTGGCGCCGGCGAGGGAGCAAGTCGGGGGCGCCAATCGGACCGGTCGGGGCCTCACCCGGACGGCGACTCGGTCGCTCGAACGAGCGCGCGCAGCTCCTCGACGGCGAGTGGCTCGACCCGCTCGCGCGTCCCATCGCTCGTGTAGAACAGGCTCGTTTCGACCGCTTTCTCGGCGAACCACTCGTCGAGGACGTGGTAGTAGACGCTGAGCTGCTTCCGGTACTCCGCCCGCGCGCGCCGCGTCGAGTCCGTCTTGTAATCGACGACCGCGACCCGGTCGTCGGTCACGTGAACGAGGTCCGCGATCCCCGAGACCGTGACGCGGCGGCCGTCGACCTCGAGCGGGAGCGTCACCGGCTCCTCGACGTACCGCTCGCCCGACAGCCCGTCGAGTAGGTCGACGACTCGCCGCTCGTGGTCGTTCGACGGCGTCACGTCGTCGCCGAGCGCGTACGCCTCCGCAAAGTCGTGGACCCGAGAGCCGAAGTCCATGCCGCGAGTCTCGGGCGCCGCCTCGGCGCCCGCCTCCGACCGCTCGTCCGCCGCCTCGAACACGGTCTCGTCCATCAGCGAGTGCGGGCTGTGACCGATCGGGCCGTCAGGCGCCGTCACCGAGAACGGCAGTTCCGCGTCGGCGGGCTCCTCGCGGTCGAGCGACTCGACCGCTGGTTCGATCTCTTCGACGGCGACGGGAAGCTCCTCAAGGAACGTGTTCGGGTCCTCGCCGGCCGCGAACACGACGTGGCTCTCCGCGCGCGTGACCGCGACGTAGAGCAGCCGGCGTTCCTCGTCGTACGCCCGCGGTAGGCAGCGCCGGATCACGTCGTGCCGCCAGTTGTCGTACACGTGCGGGTGGGCCCGCTCCGCCGAGTACACCTTCTGCTGTCGGAGCCCCACCGGGTCCCGGTACTCGATGACGCTCGATCCGCCGGCTCGAGGTGGGAAGCGCCCCGCGTTCATGTTCGCCATGACGACGATCGGATACTCCAACCCCTTCGCGGCGTGAATCGTCTGGACGGTCACCGCGTCGTCGCCCGCGGACGCGGCGACGTCGACCGTGCTGCCGGTCTCGACGCCGCGCTCCATGAACCGGATCAGCTCGCCGCGAGTCGCCGTCGTCGCGTCGTGGACCGACTGGACCGTGTGGAGGAGCACGTCCGCCGCGTCGCCCGCGAAGCCGTAGCGGTCGAGGACGCGGCGGGCGACCGCGCCGACCGACTCCAGATCGTGGAGCCCGTCGCGGAACGCCGCCGGGTCGTCAGGGTACGACCCCGTCTCCAGGAAGCGACCGATCTCGTCGAACGCGTACCCGGCCCGTTCGAGGACCACCGCCCAGCCGCGGTCGGCGTCGGTTTCGAGGATCCGAAGCCACGCGAGCAGCAGTTTCGCCGGATCCGTCCGGAACAGTTCGATCCCGCCGTCGTAGGCCATCGGGAAGTCGTACTCGTCGGCGGCGGCGAGGAGTTCCCGCCCGTAGTCTCGGGTCCGGGTGAACACCGCGATATCCCCGTACTCCGGCGGTCGCGGTTCGCCGTCCGCCCCCTCGACGGCGTAGTCGTCGTTGCCGACGATCGCCTGAACCTTCGAGAGGACCGCCTCGTGTTCGTCCTCGTGGCGGATTCCCTCGACGACCGTGTTGTCGAAGGGAGTATTCGAGGAGAGCCCGACGACGTCGTCGGGGTCGACCGCGACGGTATCTCCGCTCGCAGCCGGCGCCGCGATCGCCCGCTCCGAGAGGTCGATGACCGACGCCGTCGACCGGTAGTTCTCCCGCAGTTCGATCCGGGTCGGGTCGGTCGCGTCGAACGGGACCCGGTCGGCGTCGTCGTTGAGTTCGGCGGCGAACCGCTCCAGCCGCGCTTCGAACTCGGTGACGTTGCGCACGTCCGCGTACTGGAACGAGTAGATGCTCTGCTTCCAGTCGCCGACGGCGCAGAAGTTCTCGGTCCCGGACAGAAGCAGCGCGAGCTTGAACTGGAGCTCACTCGTGTCCTGAAACTCGTCGACCATGACGTACTCGAACTGCGCCGCCTCGCGGGCGCGCTCGTCCTCGCAGAGGAGGACGAACGCGAACAGCTGGAGGAAGCTGAAGGATAGGTAGTTGCGGCGCAGCGCAAATCGCAGGTACTCGAAGTACACGTCGCGGACGAACGTCTTGAGCCCGTCGCGGTCCTCGTCGAAGACCGCGCGCGCCACGTCGTCGTCGAGGCGCTTCGTCCCGCGGCCGCCGCGCAGCTCCGACTTCGACGGGGCGTCCGAGCGGTACGTCTTGTGGCGGCCGAAGTCGCTCAGGTCCTCGCGCAGCGCCGACTGTTTCCGGCCGTCGTTCCGGGGTCGGTTCGCCGCGTCGAACCGCGCTCTGAACGCCTCGAAGTCGCCGTCGAGGTATGATTCGCCGCCCCGATACCACCCGTCGGCAGTGGGGAAGATCCCCTTCGACGCGAGCTCTCCGATCAGGTCGAGCAGCTCGCCCGGTTCGGCGAGCGCGCGGTAAAACGCCGCGTGTTCCGGGTGGTCGTCGCGGAAGCCGCCGAAGAACTCGCGGAACCGCTCGGCCTCGATCAGCTCGTCTTCGAGGATCCGCGTCGACCCCGTGATCCGCTCGTCGAGGCCGAGGTGTGTCGGCGCGGCGTACCCGTGCTCCTGAAGCAGTTCGTGGCAGTGCGAGTGGAACGTCCGGATCGGGGCGTCGGCCAGCTCCCGCAGGCCGTACGCGCTGTGGTCGACGATCCGCTCTCGCATCTCGGTCGCGGCGCTCCGCGTGAACGTCGCCAGCAGCACGTCGTCCGGTTCCACGTCCGGCCGGTCGACGATCCGTCCGTAGCGCCGGGTGACGGCGAACGTCTTCCCCGTCCCGGGACCGGCGTCGACCAGGTGCGTCCCCGCCGTGCTCTCGATGAGCTCCCGCTGGGCCTCGTTCGGCGTCGGCTCGCTCATCGGTCCCCCTCCAACAGCAGGTCGCGGTTGTCCACGCGCCGGTAGTTCGGCTCGCCGGCGAGCCCGTCGACCGGGAACCGCTCCTCGCCGGCGCGCCGGGCGTTGAGTTCGTCGAGGCGCTCGTCGACGAACGCCTCGAAGGCGTCGAGGTCCTCGCGGAAGAAGGCCCGCCTGCGGGCGCCGTTGAGCTCTCGGATCGCCTGGTCCGCGCCCTTCTCGGCGTCGACGGCCGCGGACGTTTCCGCGTCGACCGCGGCGGTGAACCGCTCGGCGAACTCGGAGTCGCGGAGTTCGCCCTTGTCGGTCGTCTCGGGGAACGTCAGCGGGGCCACAACCTGCTCGTAGGCCGAGTAGCCGAGGTCCTCGAACGTCTCCCGACAGTCGGTGTAGCCGTCGAGGAGCCGCTCGTACGCATCCCGGGAGCCGACGTACTCGTCGAAGGCGACCGGGTGGTAGGTGACCGTCGTGAGCGCGTCGCCGAGGTCGGCGTCGCCCGCGATCACGTCGGCCATCGGCTCGAGGAAGTGGAAGAACGTGAACTCCAGCCGCTCATTCGGACGGACCGACCGGTAGTACGTCAGGTACAGCGCCGCCTGAAAGTTCGGCGCGTCCGCCGGCGGGTCGACCGCCGCGCCGCCGACGACCTGTGCGGTGCGCTTCTTGCGTCCGCTCTTGTAATCGAGCAGCGCGGTCGGCGCCCGCACGAGGTCGATCTTCCCCTTCACGCCGAGGGCATCGTCCTCGAACCAGCGCTCGGTGAGCGGCGAGTCGACCGGCTCGTCGAAGTGTTCCGCGAAGAAATTGGTTCCCCACCCCGACGCCGCCGTGAGGAAGTCGTCCGACTCCGGCCCCTCCTCGTCGAGATACTCCGCGATCAGCTCCAGTCCGATGCGGTACTTCCGGCGGCGGAGGGGCTCGTCGGCGGCCGAGGAGAACGCCTCGGTCTCCGCGAGCATGGCGTCGACGAGGGCGTCGGTGTCGGCCGCGGCGACCGCCTCGGGGTGGTTCACGTAGAACTCCGCGAAGTCGTGGAAGAGGGTCCCCTCGACGAACCGTTCCCGATCCGGAGTGTCGAGGAGCCGCCCGAAGAGGTAGTCCCGGGGGCTGTTGACGTAGCTATTCAGGGTCGACTGGCTGACCGTCCCGACCGTCTCGGGGTCCACTCCGGTCGGTTCACGGTCGAAGCCCGCGCCCGTCGACCGCGGTCGCGGCCGGTGTTCGACCGAGTCGAGGTCGCTGAACCGCTCGAACTCCTCGTCGAGGAGGTCGCCGAGGTACAGGCACGGAGTGACCGGCTCCCCGCCGGCCACGTCCTGAACGAGGTAGTACCGTCGGTCGCCGCTCTGGAGCAGGCGCTGGAAGTCGCCAACGTAGCGCGCGAACTGGGTCTCGGTGTCCACCCACGGCCGCTGGGGCGCCGAGTGCGTCCACTCCTCTCCCATTCCGAGGTGGAAGACGACCGGGCGGTCGACGTACGCGGAGGACTTCGCGTCGGCGAGGAGGACGCCCTCGTTCTCCCTGTCGACAGGGACCTCGTAGGTCTGGAGGTAGTAGGCGAGCCGGTCGACCGCGCCGGCGGTCACTTGCGCGTCGGCGAGCCCCAGGCTCCGCAGCTCCTCGTCGAGCCGGTCCAGTTCGACGCCGGCCTCGGTCGCGTAGGCGTCGAGCGCCGCCGCGAACGTCCGGTCGCCGACGCCGTCGCGGAACGTCCGCAGCCACTCCGTGGCGGGGTGGTCGACGGCCGCCAACCGCCGCTCCCGGTCCGCGGTCGGGACGTCCATCCCCAGTTGCGCGAGGATCGGGGCGGCGTCGCCGACGGTCGCGTCGCTCCCCCGGAAACAGAGCCGGAGGAGCCGGACGAACGTCCGGTGGTGCGGGTCGTCCGCGAACCCCGGCCCGCCGTAGAAGGGGATGCCCGCGGCCTCGAACGCGGACTCGACGAGCGAGGAGTACTTCCCGCCGCCGTCGAGGACGACGGCGACGCGGTCCGCATTGTGCGCCGTGATCGTATCGCGGAGCGCGGCGACGATGTCGGTCGCCGACTCGAAGACGTGGAAGGGCGGGGGGTCGAACGCCTCCCCGCTGAAGAGGTCGACGCGATCGAACGCCTCCGGGAGGACGCCGCGCTCCAGTTCGGTCAGCTGGTCGTACCCGACGACGGCGACGGACCCACCGTCGTCGATCGCGTACTCCGTGAGCCGCTTCGAGGTCGTCCGCAGCGTCCGCATGACTTCGACGACCTCGCGGGTCGCGTCGTCGACGTAGGCGTCGTACTCTAAGACCGCGCCGAGCCGGCCGGTGTGTTCCCAACACTGGAGGACGTTCCCGACGGCGTACGCGACCGCCTTCCAGTCGTGGTCGGTCTGTCGGACGATCTCGAGGAACGCCCGGCGGTCCTCCGCCTGCTCGCGGCGACCGGCCGCGAGGCGGCGCGGCGTGGTCGCGAACGTTCCGAAGTGCGGGCGGTCGAGGCGGCGGTTGATCGCGCTCGCGAGCGGGGCGTCGGGCGTCACGACGAGGTCGTAGTCCCGGACCTCCGCGTAGAGCGACGCCGCGTCTTTCGCGCTCCGAATAGGCACGACTATCGGGAGCCGGACGAGTCACAAAAAGATAGCGGGGGCGCCGATCGGTTCGCCGAGTCCGGAAGCATCCGGAGGCGCCGTTGTGCGACGTATTCGACTCCGATCAGACGATCGATCGACGGCTTCCGAAGCTTGAGGACGCGGGGCTCGTGGACCGCTACGACCCGCAGGGGGACAGTCGTATCACGATCGCGGTCGAGTCTCCCTCATTGGCGAACGCGACGAGAGCACCTCGAAGCCGACTGAGTCCGGTTCCCGTCGCTACTCGACACCGAGCTCGCGAGCGGCGGCCGAAATTGTGAGTCTCGTGTGCGCTCCGCACCGTCTCTAGTAACCGGCAACCGATCGGAACGGTAAGCGAGTGACGCCAGTGTTATAAGACGCAAGGAGAATACCCGCGCCTTTAGGCGCGGGATGAATCCGGCAAGCTCTCTACACCCACCATTCGATCCGAGACTCTACAGTAGAATTAGGACTAGTTCGGCAACGGACCGCGAGTGAGTGGGCGCTACAGGATTTGAACCCGTGGCAACTTGGTCCGAAGCCAAGCACTCTGTCCAAACTGAGCTAAGCGCCCTCACGTCGGCTTACTTCCGAGAGCGTGTTAAGTCCCGCGATTCGAAACCGGCGCCGCGCAGTCCGTCGGTTCCGGCCCGGCGTCGCCGATCGGTCGATTCGCCTGCGTGATAGATTTCCACGGTCCGGCGGCGTTCGGCCCCCACTGGCGGCCGAATTCGCCGTCCGATCGGGTCCACGGCCCGATCGAGACGCGCCGTCGCGTCGCAGGGGCCGATCAAAAAGAATATTATTCGGAGCGGGCATGTTCAGGTAGTAGATGTGTCTTGGTCGCACGGCCTCGCGGCCGAACGAGTGGATCGCGCCGACGTCGCCGCCCCCGAGGTGCGTCCATGTATGAGCTGACGCCGCATTTCGACGCCGAGGTCGATCCCGGGACCAACATTCTGTTGACCGGCCCGCCGCTCAGCGGGAAGCGGTCGATCATGATGGACGTCCTCGCCGCTGGGACCGATCGCGACGAGGGCGCCATCGTCGTCACCACCAAGGACGGCGCCGATCGGGTGCTCCGCGACTACGAGGAGCGGACGCCCTACGAGGGGAAGCCCGTCGCGGTCGTCGACTGCGTCACCCGCCAGCAGGGGGGCGAGACCCGCGAGTCCGACCGTATCAAGTACGCCTCCTCGCCGGTAGACATGACCGGGATCGGGATCAAGCTCTCCGAGTTCCTCCAGGCGTTCGGCGACCGCGGTATCGATCAGAACCGCGTGATGGTCCACTCGCTGTCGACGCTGCTGATGTACTCGGACCTCCAGACGGTGTTCCGGTTCCTCCACGTGTTCACGGGCCGCGTCCAGAGCGTCGACGGACTGGGACTGTACAGCATCGACTCGACCGCCCACGACGACCAGGCGATGAACACGCTCAAACAGCTGTTCGACGGCATCGTCACCGTCCCCGAGGACGGCGACCCCGAGATCCGACTCCCCTGACCGGGAGCCGACGACCACGCTTCTCTTCACAGCGGCTAGGGATCCGTTTAATCGCATGGCGATCGAATCGTCGACCATGCCCGTCACGGACGACGCCGGACTCGACCGCCTGCTCGACGCAGAGACGATCGCCGTCGTCGGCTGTTCGACGACGCCCGGGAAGGCCGCGCACGACGTGCCCGCGTATCTTCAGGACCGGGGGTACCGCGTGATCCCGGTGAATCCGTTCGCGGACGAGGTGCTCGGCGAACCGGCGTACGACGCGGTCGGCGACGTGGAAGAAGAGATCGACATCGTTGACGTGTTCCGGCCGAGCGAGGAGGTCCCGGAGATCGCCGAGGCCGTCCGCGAGCGACACGCGTCGCGCGGCGACGCCGGGACGCTGTGGCTCCAACTCGGGATCAGCCACGACGAGGCGGCCGCGGCCGCGGAGGAGGACGGGATCGACGTCGTTCAGGACCGCTGTCTCAAGGTCGAACACGGTCGATTGCGCGGATAACGGACCGGGCGGCGGCCGCGGTACCGGCCGGTGTCTGGGCGGCGTCGCGCCGCTCCGCCACCTACCCCTCCCACTCCTCGAAGGACCGGTAGACGCCCTTCGAGAGGTAGCGCTCGGAGGAGTCGGGGAAGACGGTGACGACCGCGTCGTGCGGGGCGTCTATCTTGCCGTCGCGGATCTCCCGCGCGACCCGCTTCGCCGCGATCGCGTTCGCGGCCGACGAGGAGGCGACGAGGTGGCCCTCCTCGCTCGCGAGCCGGCCCATCTCCTCGTGGACGTCGCGGTCGTCGATCGCTTGGATCTCGTCGACGAGGTCCGGGTCGAACAGCTCGTTGCGTCCGGTGTCGTGGGTGCCGATCCCCTCGGTCTTGTACGCCTCGTGGTCGACGTCTTCGCCGAGGAACTCGCGGTACGCGGAGCCGGCCGGCTCGACCGCGACGACGTGGGTGTCCGGGTCGGCCTCGCGGAAGTAGCGGGCGATCCCCATCAGCGTCCCGCCCGTGCCGCAGCCGGCGACGACCGCGCCGACCTCGCCGTCGAGGGCCTCGTCGATCTCGGGGGCGGTCGTCTCGTAGTGTGCCTCGGCGTTGAGCGGGTTCGAGAACTGTTGGGGGACGACCGCGTCGTCGAGCTCCGCCGCGATCTCGTGGGCGCGGTCGATCGCGAGCCCCATCCCGTCCTCGCTCGGCGTGTTCACCACCTCGGCGCCGAGCGCGCGCATGAGCTGCTGTTTCTCCACCGAGAAGCGCTCGGGAACGACGAAGACGGCGTTTAACCCCAGCTGCTTGGCGGCGACCGCGAGCCCGATCCCGGTGTTGCCGGCGGTCGGCTCGACCACGGTGCCGCCCTCGCCGAGGTCGCCCCGCTCCAGCATGCGTTCGAGCATGTACCTCCCGATGCGGTCCTTGATGCTCGCTCCCGGGTTGAACGACTCCAGCTTGGCGTACACCGGCACCGCGGTCGGCGCGTCGTGGACCTCGACGAGCGGCGTCTCCCCGATCGCCTCCAACACCGACGACAGGGGCTCCCGATGACTGGTCATAGGGCGGCAAACGTTGCCGGGTGATTTGTGTGTTGCCATCGCTCGCTCCCGATCCGGGGCTCCAGAGCGGCGGCGTGACTTGCCGGGATCTGGCGGCGAGCGGCGAACGATGTCCGGTCGACCGTGACGCTCGGCGCCGCGGATCGAACACACTTATGCCGGTCGTCCGGTTCCGACACTGTATGAGCGAGACCGATGCGGAGGCCGAGGTGACGGTCGTCCTGCCGGACGGATCAGAACTCACCGTTCCGGCGGGCTCGACAGTCGAGGACGTCGCCTTCGAGATCGGCCCCGGGCTCGGTCGCGACACCGTCGCGGGGAAGATCGACGGCGAACTCGTCGAGAAGCACGCGGCGGTCCACGACGGCGCGCGGATCGAGATCGTCACCGACCAGTCCGACGAGTACCTCACGGTGTTGCGCCATTCCGCGGCCCACGTGTTCGCGCAGGCGCTCCAGCGGCTCCACCCGGAGGCGACGCTGACGATCGGCCCGCCGACCGACGACGGCTTCTACTACGACGTGACCGACGTGGACGTCGACGAGGACGACCTGGCCGCCGTCGAGGCGGAGATGGACGAGATAATCGCCGCCGACTACGACATCGAGCGCGAGGTCCGCTCGCGCGAGGAGGCGAAAGAGATCTACGCCGACAACGAGTACAAACGCCAGATACTCGACGAGGAGGCCGACGGCGAGGAGGTCACCTTCTACGTCCAGGACGACTGGCAGGACCTCTGTCAGGGCCCCCACGTCGAGTCGACCGGCGAGATCGGCGCGGCGACGCTGCTCGAGGTGTCGGCCGCCTACTGGCGCGGCGACGAGGAGAACGACACGCTGACGCGCGTGTACGGCACCGCGTTCGCGAGCGAGTCCGACCTCGAAGAGTACCTCGAACTCCGCGAGGAGGCCCAAGAGCGCGACCACCGAAAGATCGGGCAGGAGATGAACCTCTTCTCGATCCCGACGGTGACCGGCCCCGGCCTGCCGCTGTACCACCCGCCGGGGAAGACGGTGCTGCGCGAGCTGTCCGACTTCGCGAACGAGCTCAACCGCGAGAAGGGGTACGAGGAGGTCGAGACGCCGCACGTGTTCCGGACGGAGCTGTGGAAGCAGTCCGGCCACTACGAGAACTACAAGGACGACATGTTCCTCCTCGACGTGAACGACGAGGAGTACGGCCTGAAGCCGATGAACTGCCCGGGCCACGCGACGATCTTCGACCAGCAGAACTGGTCGTACCGCGACCTCCCCCAGCGCTACTTCGAGAACGGGAAGGTGTACCGGAAAGAGCAGCGCGGCGAGCTGTCGGGCCTCTCGCGCGTCTGGTCGTTCACCATCGACGACGGCCACCTGTTCGTCCGCCCCGACCAGATCCGGCAGGAGATCGAGTCGGTGATCGAGATGATCTTCGAGGTCGTGGAGACGCTCGATCTGGAGGTCGAGGTCGCCTTAGCGACCCGCCCCGACAAGTCCGTCGGCGGCGACGAGATCTGGGAGTCCGCCGAGGAGCAGCTCCGCGACGTGCTCGAATCGGGCGGCTACGACTACGACATCGAGCCCGGCGACGGCGCGTTCTACGGCCCGAAGATCGACTTCGGCTTCGAGGACGCCCTCGGCCGCGTCTGGGACGGTCCGACCGTCCAGCTCGACTTCAACATGCCCGACCGGTTCGACCTGACCTACACGGGCGAGGACAACGAGGAGCACCAGCCGGTGATGATCCACCGGGCGCTGTACGGGAGCTACGAGCGGTTCTTCATGGTGCTGATCGAGCACTTCGACGGGAACTTCCCGCTGTGGCTCGCGCCGGAGCAGGTTCGGATCCTCCCCGTCTCCGACGAGACGCTGGGCTACGCCCACCGCGTGAAGAACGAGCTGGAAGACGCGGGCTTCCGCGTCGAGGTCGAGGACCGCGACTGGACCGTCGGCCGCAAGATCCGCGCGGGCCACGACGACCGCCTCCCGTACATGGTCATCGTCGGCGACGACGAGCAGGAGGCGGGCACGGTCTCGGTGCGCGACCGCTTCGAGAACCAGCGCGGCGACGTCGACCTCGACACGTTCGTCGACCACCTCGTCGACGAGCGCGCGGAGAAGCGGACGGAGCCGGACTTCGTCGACGCCGAGTGACCAAACGGCTCAGGCGGCCTCGACGCCGGTGATCTCGAACCGGGCGCCGTCCGCCTCGGACGCCGTCACTCGCACCGCCCAGCCGTGCGCGTCGGCGATCTCGGCGACGATGTTCAGCCCGAACCCCGTCCCGTCCGTCGTCGTCGTGTAGCCGGTCTCGAACACCTGGTCCCGCTCCGCTTCGGGGATCCCTTCTCCGTCGTCGGCCACGTAGAACCCGGCGCCGTCCGCGAGCGGTCCGACGGTGACCGTCACGTCCTCGCCGCCGTGTTCCACGGCGTTCCGGAACAGGTTCTCGAACAGCTGTCGCAGCCGCGCCTCGTCGGCGAGGACTTCAGAGTCGTCGAGCGCGACGCGAAGCGTCCCGCCCCGACTGTCGCTCGTCTTCCACGCGTCGGTCGCGAGCGCCGCGAGGTCGACCGGGTCCGGGTCCTCGACGTCGCTCCCCTCGCGCGCGAGCGCCAGCAGGTCGTCGATGAGCGTCTCCATCCGTGAGAGCGACCGCTCGATCGGGGCGATGTGGTCGCTGTCGGACTCCTCCGCGAGGAGGTCCAGCCGACCCCGGGCGGCCGTGAGCGGGTTCCGGAGGTCGTGGCTCACGACGCTGGCGAACTCGTCGAGCCGGTCGCGTTCGCGTTCGAGCTGCTCCGCCGCGTGCTGTCGCTCCAGCTCGTAGCTCACCCACCGCGTCAGCAGTTCGACGAACGTCCGCTGCGTGTCCGTGAACGGCTCGCCGCGCGGCGTGGTCGCGGCGAAGCAGAGCGTCCCGTACTGCTCGCCGTCGATCTCGACCTGTCCGCCGATGTACGTCTCGAGGCCGAACGTCTCGTAGGCCGAGTCGTCGTTCCACCCGTTCTCGGAGGCGTCGACGACTGTCAACAGCCGGTCGCGCTCGATGGTCCGCTTACAGTACGCCTCGTCGAGGGGGCAGGTCTCGCCGGCCTGTAGCAGCGGGTGTTCCGCGTGCGATATCTCGACGTGCTGGGTGCCGTCCTCGATCCGGGTGAGGAAGCCGTTCGGCACGTCGAGGTACTCGCAGCCGAGCGTCAGTATCGCCTCGACCTTCTCCTCGAAGGTGCGGTCCTGGTCCGAGGAGACCGCGTAGAGGCGCTGGATGGCCCGGAGGCTCTCCCGCTGGCGCCGCTCTAGGTCGCGTCGCTCGGTGATGTCCCGGAGGTACACCGAGAGCCCCTCGTCGGAGGGGAACACGCGCACGTCGAACCAGACGCCCAGCGGTTCGTAGTACGAGTCGAACGAGACGGACTCTTGGACGTCCATGGCGTGGTGGTACCGCTCGTAGAACTCCGTCCCGGTCGAATTCGGGATCGAGTCCCACAGGTGACACCCCACAACCGTCTCGCTCGGATCGACCGCGTCGTCGCGCATCGCGGCCCGCAGGATCCGCCGTCCCTCCTCGTTGGCGTACGTGACCCTCCAGTCCGCGTCGAGGGCGAAGAACCCGTCGGCCATCCGGTCGATGACGGTCTGGAGGTCCTGGTCTGCGCTCGATTCGCCCGCGCGGTCGCTCATGTCGCGTCATACGCGTCACGGGGATTTAGGTACCGGTGGTCACCGCCCCGGACCACCGAGCGTCTGCGCGGGTCGACGGAGTTCGATCGGCCGGGCGCCCGCTCGCGGTGCGGCGACTTCGATCGGCCGGGCACCCGCTCGCGGCGCAGCGATAGCGGCCGGCCGTCGTCGTCGGCCGTCACTGCGTCGGCGAGCCCGCGCGTTCCGTCGGGTTTTTGTCACCGCTGGCTGGACTCAAGCGCATGTCAGAGCGATACGCCGAACGCGGCGTCGACGAGAAAGCGCCCGACGTGGGGGAGCTGACGCCGCCGGACCGCACGCTGATGGGCCCCGGTCCGAGCGACGTCCACCCGCACGTCCTCAAGGCGATGAGCACGCCGCTCGTCGGCCATCTCGACCCGTCGTTCGTCGAGATCATGGACGAGGTCCAGGAGCTGTTGCGCTACACGTTCCGGACCGACAACCAGTGGACGATCCCGGTCTCCGGGACCGGGTCGGCGTCGATGGAGGCCGCCATCGGCAACCTCGTCGAGCCGGGCGACACGATGCTGGTACCGACGAACGGCTACTTCGGCGGCCGGATGAAGTCGATGGCCGAGCGCGCGGGCGGCGAGGTCGTCGAGGTGGACGCTCCGTGGGGCGAGCCCCTCGACCCCGTCGACGTCGAGCGCGCCTTCAACGAACACCAGCCGGACGTGTTCGGGTTCGTCCACGCGGAGACGTCGACGGGCGTCCGCCAGCCGAACGTCTCCGAATTGACCGACATCGCGCACGCTCACGACGCGTTCGTGATCGCGGACTGCGTCACCTCGCTCGGCGGCGTCGAGATGCGCGTCGACGAGTGGGGCGTCGACGCCGCCTACTCCGGCCCGCAGAAGTGCCTCTCGTGTCCGCCGGGGGCGAGCCCACTCACGCTCAACGACCGCGCGATGAACAAGGTGCTCGACCGCGAGGAGCCGGCCCGCTCGTGGTACCTCGACCTCTCGCTGTTGGAGGGGTACTGGGGCGACGAGCGCGCGTACCACCACACCGCGCCGATCACGAACGTGTACGCGCTCCGCGAGGCGCTCCGCCTCGTCGCCGAGGAGGGGATCGAAGAGCGGTGGACGCGTCACCGCGAGGTCGCCGGCGACCTGAAGGTAGGGCTCCGCGATCTGGGCCTCGAAATGAACGCTCCCGACGAGTACTGGCTCCCAAGTCTGAACGCGGTCCGGGTGCCCGACGGGGTCGACGACGCCGCCGTCATCGACCGCCTGCTCGACGAGTACGACCTGGAGATCGCCTCCGGGCTCGGGGACCTGGAGGGCGACATCTGGCGCATCGGCTGTATGGGGCACTCTGCCCGCCCGAAGAACGTCGAGTACGTCCTCGCGGCGCTCGAGGGCGCCCTGGCCGAGCAGGGGTACTGACGCGTCGCGGCAGCGCGACCGCGCCCGCTCCGGCTATCGAGAGGTTTTTCACCGTCCGTCTCCCGTCCCGCTAAGGGTATGAACGATCTACGAACCGGGCTGAGCTACGGGGACGTGCTGCTCGTCCCGCAGCGGTCGCCCGTCGACAGCCGGAGCGACGTGGACCTGTCGACGCGGTTCACGCCGAACGTCGAACTGGAGACCCCGCTGGTCTCGGCGGCGATGGACACCGTCACGGAGGCCGAACTGGCGATCGAGCTCTCGCGGGCCGGCGGGCTCGGCGTCCTCCACCGCTTCCTCACCGTCGACGAGCAGTCGGCGCAGGTCGAGCGGGTGGCCGCGGCCGGCGAGCGGGTCGCGGCCGCGGTCGGCATCAACGAGGACCACCTCGCTCGCAGCGCCGCGCTGGTCGACGCCGGCGTGGACGCGATCGTCGTCGACGTCGCGCACGGCCACCTCGACCGGACGATCGCGGCCGTCGAGGAGATCGCGGCGGAGTTCCCGGAGACGGACCTCGTCGCCGGCAACGTCGCCACGCCGGCGGGCGTCGAGGACCTCGCGGCGGCCGGGGCCGACTGCGTGAAGGTCGGCATCGGGCCGGGTTCGCACTGTACGACGCGGAAGGTCGCCGGGGCCGGCGTCCCACAGCTCACCGCGGTCGACGACTGCGCGACCGCGGCCGCGGACCTCGACGTGACGATCTGCGCCGACGGCGGCATTCGGACCTCCGGCGACGCGGCGAAGGCGCTGATGGCGGGGGCCGACACGGTGATGCTCGGGAGCCTCTTCGCCGGGACGGCGGAGGCCCCGGGGGCGGTCGTCGAGGTCGACGGGACACGGTACAAGCGGTCGCGCGGGATGGCGACGACCGCCGCCGCCGAGGACCGGGACGACAAAGGCGCGAACGTGGGCGCCGACGAGGGCGTCGAGGCGCTGACGCCCTTCAAGGGCCCGGTGGGGACGGTCGCCGAGGAGTTCTGCCAGGGGATTCGTTCGGGCCTCTCGTACTGCGGCGGGCACACGCTCGAAGGCGCCCGGGAGCGCGCCGAGTTCATGCGCGTCGCCCCCGGCGCGAAGGAGCGCGAGGGGTTCCACACCGACGACGACTGGGAGGGGATCAGCGTGGACAGCGAGACGAAGCGGGTCGCCGACTCGACCGGCGGGTCGGCCGCCGAGGGCGACGACTGAACGGTCAACTGCGTCCGGTCCCGTCGCCGGCGGACACGAGGTGCGACCCGATGCGTCACTGCGTGACGATATCACGGACCGCTTTTCACCGTGAGCGGACAGTCCGGCGTATGGCCGACGCCTTCGGACGCGCGCTCCGCGACCACAACCGTGGCGACCGGACGGAGCCGCTCTACCAGGGAGACGGCGAGGCGGTCCGCGAACATCCGATCGTGGCGTTCTATTTCACCGAGTTCGACCCCGACGACGAGGCGGGGTCGTGGCTAGCGTCCCGGCTGGAGTGCCCGCTGGTCGACCTCGGCGCCGGCGCTGGCCGCCACGCGCTGCGGTTTCAGGAGCGGTTCGAGACGGTGGCCGTCGAAGCCAGCCCGGCGCTCGTCGAGACAATGCGGGACCGCGGCGTCGCCGACGCGAGGGAGGGCGACATGTTCGCTCTCCGCGAGTCGTTCGAGCGCGACCGATTCGCGTCGGCGCTCGCGATCGGGACGCAGATCGGGCTGGCGGGGTCGATGCGCGGGCTCTCGGCGTTCCTCAGCGACCTCGCGTTCGTGACGACGCCCGACGCGACCGCGGTGGTCGACTGCTACGATCCCGAGCACTCCGAGGCGGCAGACCTGTTCGGCTACCGCGCGGACCCGACGCCGGGGCTCGCGCACCGCCTCATGTGGTTCCGGTACGACGGGGAGACGGACCCGACGCTCCACTTCCGGCTGTTCTCGCCGGACCGACTCCGCGAGGCCGCCGTTGGGACCGACTGGGTCGTGGACGCGGTCGACCGCGAGGGCTCCGGCGACGGCCCGCACTACCGCGCCGCGCTGCGGAAGCGGTAAGCGGACGTGGCCGCTCGGTGTGCGGGCCGCACGCGGTCCTACCACGTCGTCAGCGCCGCGCGACCGTGGTCCCGCGCGAGGATCGCGAGGAACGCGAGGACGCCGGTGACCGCGAACGCGCCGCCGACGTAGAAGACGGACGCCATGCTCACCTCGACCATGAGCCAGCCGGCGATGAGAGGGCCGGCCACCGACCCCGGCCGCCACACCAGCTCTCGGATGCCGAAACTGGAGGCGACGCCGCCGTCGTCGGTCCCCTCGTCGGCGAACAGCGCCATGCTGGCCGGCTCCCGGAACGAGTCGGCGACGCCGAGGAGTCCCGAGAGGCAGACGAGCGGAAGGTACGCCGGCGGGAGCGCGCCCAGTACGGGGACCGTGACGCCGCTACCGAGGGCGGCACCGATCGGCGCCGAGAACGGGATCGCCATCGCGATCACCCCGTAGGCTCCGCCGCCGCCGAACACGAACAGCGACCGCCCGTAGGCGTCTGAGAGCCGACCCGTGAACAGTTGCCCGACCATGTTGGTCGCCTTCTCGGCGGTGACCGTCACCGCCACCGCGGTCGCCCCGACCGCGAGCCCCCCGCCGCCGACCGCCGTCCCCGCGTAGATGGGAACCCACGTCCGGACCATCGTCACCGCGAAGGCGTACTGCGCCCGGAACGTCGATATCGTCAGGAGCTTGCGGTTGACCGCGAGGTCGGTGAAGGGGAACCCCTCGATCCGCGTCGGGTCGTCGTCGAGCACGCCCCACGTGACGAGCCACGCGGCCACCATCAGCGCCGTGATGACCCCGAAGACGGGCCCGAAGCCGACGGCGTCGTAGATGGCGCCCGCGCCGAGCGAGCCGAGTATCGAGGCGGCGAACGAGGCGGCGTTCGCCTTCCCGATCTTGTCTGCCCGGGTGCCCGCTTCGGCGATCTGGCCGACGAGCGAGAGCGTCATCAGCCCCGCGCCGGTGACGACGAACCCCTGAAGCGCGCGCACGGCGACGAACGTGGCCGAGGAGTCGACCAGCGGGAACAGCGCGTACACGCCCGCACCGGCCACGAGAACGGCAAGGAGGACGCGCCGCTTGTCGAACCGGTCGCCGGCCCACGCGAGCGGGACTACCGCGGCCGTCTGCGCGAGCGTGAACCCGGTGGTGTACATCCCGATGACGAAGCCGGCCGAGACCGTGACGCCCAGCACGGTGACCGCCTGCGGGTCCAAGGCGTTGATGTACGTCGGCAGAAGCGTCAGCAACGTGATGAAGCCGAACCCCTCCGCGAACCGAGTGAGGTACAGCGCCCAGAACTGCGATCGCTTCGGTCCGTCCGTCGCGTTGCTCACACGCGTCCGCCGTCCGGTGATTCAAAAGGGGTTACGGTTCGAAGGCCGGGGCCCGACGCTCGACGGCTCGTCCGCCCGGACCGGGGCGGCTACAGCGTGTCGGCGAACTTGTCGCGCCGGAAGAGGTCGATCTCCTGGGCCGTCGAGCCGGGCCGCGACGCGGCGAAGGCGATCGCCTCAGCCACCTCCTCGGGCTCGGTGACGCTCCCGGGCTCGAACCGCTCCTCGAACGGTTCGCCGTCCTCGCTCCCGAACTCCGTCCGGACCTCCGAGGGGTTGACCACGGAGACGGCCACGCCCTCGTCGCCGACCTGCGCCGCGACGCTGTGCGCGAACCCGCGGACCCACCACTTCGTCGCGGCGTACACGGGGTTGAACGACCGCGGGTACTCCCCGGCGAAGCTGCCGACCGCGATCAGGCTCCCCTCGCTCTCCGTGAGGTGCGGGAGCGCCGCGCGCGTGAGGAAGAACGCGCCGTCGACGTTCGTCTCCTGCATCACCGAGTACTCCTCGTCGGTCATCGTCGCCACGTCGCTCCCGCGGGCGACGCCCGCGTTGACGACGGCCACGTCGAGGTCGCCGAACTCGTCGACCGCGGCCTCGACCGCCGCTTGCGAGGTCGCCGGGTCGCGCACGTCGCCGTCCGCGACCACGGCCTCGACGCCGTGCTCGGACCGCACGTCGTCCGCGACCGATTCGAGCGCCTCGCGCCGCCGCGCCACGAGGACGACGTTCGCCCCGCGCTCGGCGAGCGCGTGCGCCGTCGCCTCACCGATTCCCGAACTCGCTCCCGTTATCACCGCCGCCGCGTCGTCGAGACTCGACATGTACGCAGCGTCGTCGTCGGCGAAGCACATAAATCACCCACGCCGCGGCGAGCGGCGCAGGGGCGGTTGAGCGAACTGCTCGCCGACCGCCTCAGCGGTTGGAGGAGGTGACGCGTCGGTGGTTCGCGCCCGCCCGCATGTCCACGTGGCCGCAGCGCTCGCACCGCCACACGTACGCGTCGATCTTCACCGCCGCCCGTTCGCCGTCGACCCGTTCGGTCCGGTCGCTCCCGCGCCGGGCGCACTCGTCGGGGCGGTACTTGCTCTCGACGGACTCCTGCTCGGCGACGCCGTCGCCGTCGCCGACCGCGATCCCCTCGGCGACGGCGCGAACGTCCTCGCCGCTCATCCGTCGTCGCAGCCGAGTCAGCTACTTCCGGAAGCGCTCGGTCCGGCCGACGAGTCGGTCGTACCGGCCGTCGTCCGTCGGATCGCCGCCGTCCCGCCACTCGTACGCCGAGATAAGCACGGTGGTCCGGTAGTGCTGGTCCAAGAGCAGGTGGTAGTCGGCCCGGTGGAACAGCGTCTCGACGGTGTCGACGAGGTCCGCCTCGAACACCGGGCGTTCGATGTCGCGGCCGTACGGCGCCTCCGCGTCCGGGGCCGACCGCTCCCTGACGCAGAGCACGCGACAGAGCGACGCCTCCGACCGCGACCGTTCCAGTATCTCCTCGGCCGCCCCGTCGCCGAGCGACTCGTCCGGCACGAGGACCGCGACCCCGCCGTCGAACGCCTCGGCGAACTGGGCGGTCGTCAGCCCTCGGCGGGGGCGTACTCGTCGAGCCAGAGCCCGGAGAGGTCGGCCCGGGTCTTGTTCGCCTCGCAGACGACGACCGACGAGGCGAGAAGCGCCACGGGAATCACCCACCGCGGGCCGCTCGGCGCGACCGCCCGACCGGCCGCGGCGTGGCGTCACTCATCGCGCTCCGTCGGCGCGGCGCTCGACTCGCGCATCGACTCGGAGAGCCGCCTCGGCTCGACGGAGAACGGGTGGACGGTCATGAGGTCCTCGACGAGCGAGACGGCCGTCTCGACCGATCGCTCCGCGCGCCGGAGGTCAGCCTCGATGAAATGACGTTATATTGATTATTTCTGGGTGTTTCGTCGAACACAGCGCGGGTAGCCGGGATAATCTGTTCGGTCGCTGCCGTGCTGAATGCCCGGATAAGTGCGCCACATGGGCTCGTTTCGACCCTCGATCACGGCCTCGACCGGCGCTCGGAGCGCCGAGGGCTCTCGTACATATCGAAATTATTTAAATATCGGATACTGGAATACATCCGAAAATGGCTCCCGACACTCAGATGAATCCCGTCGTTATCGTGGGGGCGGCGATCATCGTCGTAACAGGGGTGATGAGTGTGCTCGTGGACGTCGACTTTGGGATACTCGCACTCCAGGCCGCGGTTCCGATGCTCATCGGAGTCGGATTGGTGTCGTACGGGCGGCTCCGATCGGACGGGGTCGCCGCGACGAGCCAGCGGACGGTGTTGAAATGGACTGTCACCGGATTTCTCGCGTTCGTGATTCTCGGAGCCTGGTTCGGGGAGATGGCCTCCCGAGCGGACTCGTCGATCCTGCTCTCGATGACCGGATCGCTGAGCGTCGGCGCGGCGCTCGGCACGGTCATCGGCGTGTACGCGGCGCGGCTTCGTCGTACGAACGAGGAGCTCGCGGAGACGGTCTCCGAACTCGAACGGGCGAACGAGCGCCTGACGATGCGGAACGAGCAGCTGGATCAGTTCGTCGACGTCGCCAGTCACGACCTCCGAAACCCGGTGAACGTCGCGAAAGGGCGGATCGAACTCGCCCGCAGGGAGTCCGACAGCGAACACCTCGAAACGGCGGACGCCGCCCTCACTCGCATGGAGGCCCTGATCACCGACCTCGTTTCGTTGACGAAGGCGGGCGACCGGATCGACGAAGTCGCCCCCGCGAATCTCGAAGCGGTCAGCCGGTCGGCGTGGGGGAGCGTCGACACGGGCGACGCGTCGCTGCGCGTCGAGACAGAGATAGCCATTTCCGCCGACGAGAGCCGATTGCGACAGATCTTGGAAAACCTGTTCCGCAACTCGGTCGAACACGGCGGCGAGGACGTGACCGTGCGGGTCGGAGCCATTCCGAACGGGTTCTACGTCGAAGACACCGGCGCGGGGATTCGAGACGACCTTCGCGACCGACTGTTCGAAGACGGAGTCACCACGGGCGAAGGGGGCGCGGGCCTCGGACTGACCATCGTCAAGCAGATCGCCACCGCTCACGGGTGGGAGATAGGCGTCGAGCAGAGCGCCGAGGGCGGCGCTCGCTTCGCGTTCACGGGCGTTGAGTTCCCAGACGGGTGAGGAGTGTCACACGCAGTCTGACTCCGGCCACCCCGCGGGCCGGAATCGAGTGTCGGTCCTGTGGCGCTCGATCCCTCGTCCGTTTGTCCGTGCGGTCCGCCAGGAGTCCCGTCGACGGGCAGAGCCGTCCGTTCAACGTTCGTATCAACCGTCTCGGCACGACTCTTCCCCCTCGGCTAGTTCTCCGAGCCGTCGGCCACCTCGATGGCGCCGATCTGGCGTTCTACCCCGTTCGTGATTCCGCCTTTCGAGACGGCGGCACAACGCGGGAACTCGTCAGTAGACGGTGAACCGTTATGAGAAGCGGGCCGGGCGCGATTGTGAACCACGAGAAGACGGTCGCTCGCTTCGCTCGCGCTGCGACTTCTCTACTTCAAATCGCTTCCGTCCGGTTCCCTCACCGCATCGCTGTCGCTCTGCGGTTCAGTGTACGGGCCGGGCGCGATTTGAACACGCGACCGACGGATTAAGAGTCCGTCGCTCTCCCTAACTGAGCTACCGGCCCTCACAAGTTCGTACCCGGGTCACGGTAAAAGGCCTTTTCATTCGACCCCGTCGGCGCTCGGCGGACGCCGGTACAATCGCACGAAAGCGACGGTATCGCGTTCGGACCCGAACGCGTCTCTCGGGAGCGAAGCCGCCGGACTCGGCGACCTCGTGGCCGGGGGACGACGCCGAGAGCGCACTCGTTAAGTGTCGTGCCGCGGAAATCCCTCCAATGAGTAGTGGGGCATCCGGATCCGCGCGGACCCGGTACGCCATCCTCGGCTGTGGAAGCGTCGGTCACGCCGTCGCGGAGGAACTGACCGAGCGCGGGAAGGACGTCCTCATCCTCGACCGCGACGAGAGCCGCGTCGAGGCGCTCCGCGACCAGGACCTCAACGCGCGCGTCCAAGACATCGCCGAGCCGGACGTCGTCGACGAGCTCGCCGACCGCGACATCGTGTTGATCCTCGCCAGCGACGTGGAAGCGAACAAGGCCGCCGTCTCGGCGGTCAGAGAGACCGGCGGCGACCACTACCTCGTGGCCCGGGCCTCCGACCCCGTCAGCGAGGACGAGCTGCGCGAGCGCGGCGCGGACGTGGTGATTAACCCCTCGACGGTGATCGCCGACAGTGCCCTCCAGTCGCTGGAGACCGGCGAGCTGGAGTACATGGCCCGCCAGCTGGCGGAGATCATCGAAGACGGCGGCGACCGGATGGCCATCCTCACGCACGACAACCCCGAGCCGGACTCGATCGCGTCCGCGACCGCGCTCCAGGCGATCGCGGAGGCGTTCGGCGTCGACGCCGACATCATCTACTCCGGCGACGTGGGCCACCAAGAGAACCGGGCGTTCGTCAACCTCCTCGGGATCGACCTGCTCGCCCGCGGCGAGGCCTCGCCGCTCTCCGAGTACGAGACGATCGCGGCCGTCGACCTCGCGAAGGCCGCCGCCGAGGACCTCGATCTCGACGTGTCGGTCGACATCTACCTCGACCACTTGGAGGCCGAGGTGCCGTTCGACGCCCGTTTCGTCGACGTGCGGACCAACGTCTCTTCAACGTCGACGATCCTCACGAAGTACCTCCAAGAGTTCGACCAGTCGCCCTCGGAGGCGGTCGCGACCGCGCTCCTCTACGGGATCCGCGCCGAGACGCTGGATTTCAAGCGGGACACGACGCCCGCCGACCTGACCGCGGCGGCGTACCTCCACCCGTTCGCGAACCACGACACGCTCGAACAGGTGGAGTCGCCGTCGATGAGTCCGGAGACGCTGGACGTGCTCGCGGAGGCGATCCAGAACCGCGAGGTCCAGGGGAGCCACCTCTTCTCGACGGCCGGGTTCATCCGTGACCGCGAGGCGCTCGCGCAGGCCGCGCAACACCTCCTCAACCTAGAAGGGATCACGACGACGGCCGTGTTGGGCATCGCGGACGAGAAGATCTACCTCGCGGCGCGTTCGAAGGACATCCGGCTGAACATCGGCAACGTGCTCGACGAGGCGTTCTCGGAGATGGGCGACGCCGCCGGCCACTCCACGCAGGGGTCGCTCGAGATCCCGCTCGGGATCTTCACCGGCATCGAGGCGAGCGGCGACAAGCGCGACACGCTCCTCCACCTCACCGAGGAGGCGGTCCGGCGGAAGCTGTTCGACGCGCTCGGCGTCGAGGGCGGGAGCGGCGACTCCTCGAACGGGTCCTGAGCCGCTCCGACCGCCGCCGCTCGGCGCGGTCGTTTTCCGGCTCGGGGACGTACTTCCGACCACCGCGCCGCATGTACGTTCCCGAGGATCCGCCGGCGAACTGTCCCGCCTGCGGCGACCCGTACGACTCGGTCTCCCGACACACCGGCGGGTTCGTGGCGAACCTGCTCGACAACGAGCGCTACCAACGGGTCTGTTTCTACCCCGCGACCGACGGCAGCGACCCCGCGTTCGACTGCTATCACCACACGCACGCGCAGGCCGGCGTCGACGACTGAGACGGCGGTCGCTCCGAGGCGGTCAGAACTCGTCGCCCTCGGTGATGGAGGTGTGCGAGCCGATCAGCGCGCCAGAGAGGTCGACTCCCTCCAGGGTGGCGCCCGTGTCGATCACGGAGTTGCGGACCTCGGAGTCGGTGATCGTCGCGTCCCCGAAGACGACGGCGCGGTCGAGCGTCGAGTCGGTCACCGTCGCGCCGCCCATCACGTGGACCACGTCGCCCAGGTCGCTCCCCTCGACGGTCGCGTCGTCGTCGACGAGCGTCCCGCCGTCGAGCGCGTACTCGACCGCGTCGAGGTAGCTGTCGGCGGTACCGATGTCGAACCATGCGCCGTCGAAGGTGTACGCGTTGACCGCCCCGCGCTCTTGGAGCCACTGGAGGAACCAGCCGGGCTCGTCGGGGTTCTCGCCGTCTTCGAGGTAGGTGGTGAGCTTCGGGAGCGTCTCGGCGGGGAATGCGTAGCAGGCGATGGAGACGAGCGTCGACTCCGGGTCGTCGGGCTTTTCCTGGAAGTCGACCACCTCGTCGCCGTCCAGCTGGACGAGGCCGTACGACTTCGCGCGCTCGCGGTTGCCCACGTCGTAGGCCGCCAGCGTCGGCGTTCCCTTGTCCTCGAAGAAGTCGGCGAAGTCGCCCAGATCGAAGCTGATCATGTTGTCGCCGGCGACGACGATCAGATCGTCGTCGACCGACTCCCGCTCGACGAGCTGTTCGAGCGCTCCCACGACGCCGAACTTCTCGTCTTCCTCGACCGTCTCCTCGACCGAGAGCGTCGGCTTCTCGAAGGGGCTGTCGTCGAGGTACTCCGCGAAGGTGTCGGCGAAGCGCTCGTTCGTCGAGACGAACACCTCGTCGACCCGGTCGTCGGCCTCCAAGTCCTCGAATATCTCGTCGATGACGGTGTTTTCCCCAACCGGGAGGAACATTTTCGGCCGGTGTTCGGTGATCGGCCAGAGCCTGGTCGCGTAGCCACCCGCGAGTACGACGGCTTTCATACTCTCCCGCTCTCACTCCGGTGACATACCTCTTGTGCCCGTGTCGGCGTCGGACGCCGACCGGGCGGTTTTACTCGCCCGTGTCGAACGTTGGGTATGGAGACGACTCGCCAGCGGATCGCCGACGCCCTCCGCGAGGAACCGCGGACCGCGAGCGACCTCGCGGCGACGCTGTCGCTGCCGACGCCGACGGTATACGAACACCTCGAACACGTCTCGCGGTCCGTTACCGACGAGAGCGGATCCGAAGAAAGGGACGGCGGGGCCGACGAGGAGTTTCTCGTCGCGCCGCCGACCTGTCGCGAGTGCGGGTTCGACGGCTTCGACGATCCGGTCAACGAGCCGTCACGGTGCCCCGAGTGTAAGAGCGAACGGATCGAAGAGCCTGCGTTCGTGATCCGCTGAGCGGTCGCCCGACGACTCACCGCTCCGCGACGACTGCGTCGCAGCGAACGCCACCCGGGATCCGCCGCATGAAGAGGTCGATCCCGTACATCGCGTCGCCGGCGAGGCCGACGTCGAACGGTAGTTCGGCGACGCAGCACTCCTCGGCGGACTCGGACCGCGGGTCGCGGACGAGCACTCGGAAGCCGTCGGCCGTCGTTCGCGCGTCGACTGCGACCGCGTCGACCGCCTCGTCGAGCGCGGCTTGGAGGATGTTCCGGACGGCGAGGACGACGGTCCCGCGGTCGCGGTCGATGGACCCGTCCGGGTCCACCGTCACGGTCGCCGTCGCCGAGAGGCCGGCCTGTGACACCGCTTCGCCGACGGCGTCGGAGAGCTGTACGGGGCGGGTCGGATCGGGGGTAGTCGGCGACGAGTCGCCGGTGTCGAGCGCTCCGAGGACCTCGGCGAGGTGCGTGTTCGCGGTCGACAGGAGCGGCGCGTCCAGTTCCGACGGCGGGCGCGAGAGGATCCGGCTCGCGGCCTCGATGCGGCCGCGGACCGCCTGCGAGGCCGCCGCCTCGTCCGCGCCGGTCGGTTGGATGAGCCCGAGGATCGCGGGCTCGCCCCGGTAGGTGACGCGGCTCCCGACCACCGTCGCCTGAAACGTGGAGCCGTCCGCCGCTAGGAGGTCGATCGTGTATCTGACGCGGTCGTCGTCGCCGGACTCTCGCCGTCGGATCGCCCGGACCACTCGGTCCCGATCGTGCGGGGCGACGATCGACGACACCGGCTCGCCCACGAGTTCGTCGCGCCGCATCCCGAGCATCTCGGCGAGGCGGCGGTTCGCCAGCTCGAAGCTCCGGTCCTGTGACAGCCCCGCGCCGATCAGCCGCTGTTCGAACAGCTGCGAGTACCAGTCCTCGACGCGCTCGCGGTCCCGTCGTTCCCTGAGCCGCGTGACGCACGTTCGGATCCGGTTCGCCAAGAGCTCGTACTGCTCTTGGCCGCCGCTCTTCTGGAGGTAGTCGGAGACGCCGGACGAGATCGCCTCGCTCGCGATGGCCTCGCTGCCGCGCCCGGTGAACAGGATGAACGGCTTCGACGGGTAGCGCTCGCGCACGGCATCGAGCAGTTCGAGGCCGTCGACGTCGGGCATGTCGTAGTCGCTGACCACGCAGTCGAACGTCGACTCGTCGAGCCGGTCCAGCGCCGCCTCGGCGGAGGTGACGCCGACGGCCCTAATGTCATCGTGCTGTTGGTCCAAGATGTCCGCGGTGAGCGTCGCGAACCCCGGCTCGTCGTCCACGCAGAGGACGCGTATCGGCGGCCGGTCGGCCATAGACATGCGTTCACACGAGACGCGATCGCATAATAACTGTTGTATATAATATCGGATGCTTTTGCCGCGAAACTGAGGACATCGCTTATTCGTTCGCTCGGGCAGGTTGGTAGCGTGATCGGTTCCTCGGAGGCGCACAGCGAGGCCGACGCGTCGAACGCCGAGTCGTTCTACGCGGCCGACCGCCGGATCGGGGGCGTGTTCGGTGCAATGTCGTTGACCGCGACGCAGGTCAGCGCGGGGACGCTCATCGGCACGATCGGGATCCACTACGCCGTGGGCGTGAGCTTCGGCCTGGTGTGGCTCGGCATCTGGGCCGGCTGGGTCGCGTCGCTGCTGTTCGTGGGGCCGCACCTGCGCGCCCGCGGCGGGATCACCGTCTCGGAGTTCCTCTCGGCGCGCTTCGACGGCGACAACGAGGTGGTCGGCGGGACGACCGCGGCCCTCGTCAGCGTCATCTACCTCGTGTACACGACCGCCCAGTACGTCGCCGGGGCGGTCATCCTCGACGCCGTCTTCGGAGTGCCGCGGGTCCTCGGCATCGCGGTGTTCGCCGCAGTCGCGCTCTCGTACACGCTCGTCGGTGGGATGCGGCTGAGCATCTATTCGGACGCGGTTCAGGTCACGGCCCTCCTCCTCGGCGTCGCGGCGGCGGCCGTCGTCGGAGTCGCCGAGACTGGGGGCGCGAGGGCGCTCATCGACGCGGCTGCGGCTATCGACCCGGCGTTGCTGTCGGGCACCTCGGCGCCAGCGCTCACGACCGGGCTGGCGCTGTCGTTCGGGTTCGGTATCGCGGTGGCCCCGTACGAACTCTCGCGGGTCTACGCCATGCGAGACCCGGAGACGGTCAAGCGGGCGATCCCGATCTCCATCGCGATCCAGGCCGTCATCGCCGTGTGTATCCTGACGCTGGGGCTGCTCGCGCGCGTCCGGTTCCCCGGGCTGGCCGACCCGGACGCGTCCGTCGTCCGGCTCGCGCTCGACCTGTTCGGTCCCGCGGTGGGGCTGCTGCTGCTCGGTGCGGTCGTCGCGGCGGTGCTCAGTACCGTCGACTCGGTGCTGCTGGTCACGTCGGCGGCCGTGGCCCACGACATCTACGAGCGGACGCTGCCGGCCCTGGGCCTCGTCCCGGAGCCGACGCCGGCGCGCGTGCGGCGAGTCAGCCGGATCGCGACCGTCGGCGCGGCGGTCGTCCCCGCCGCTCTCGCCGTCAACCCCGGTCCGTTAGGCGGGGTGGTCCAGCTCATCGTCGCGCTCTACACGTCCGTGCTCGGGTCGACCCTGTTCGTTCCCGTCCTCGGCGGGCTTCACTGGGACGCGGCCACGGGCGACGGGGCCTTCGCCGGCGTCGTGGTCGGGTTCGTCACCGCAACGGCGTGGCAGGTCCTCACCGAAGTGTGGACGGTCGACAGGCTCGGATCGCTGACCGCGGTCGACCCGGTCGTCCCCGGCGTCATCGCGAGCGCCGCCGCGTTCGTCGCGGTGTCGCTGGCCGACACCGACCGGCTCGGCTCGGCGTGATCGCATCGGGCACGCTCAGAGCTCGCCGAGCAGCGTCTCCGCCGCCTCGGCCGACGAGCCCGGGCCGCGGGCCGTGATCAGGTCGCCGTCGACGGTGACGCTGGTGTCGGCGTCGAGTTCGGCGTCCCACTCCGCGCCCGCCAGCCGGACCTCGTCTTCGACCCAGTACGGGAGCTTCCGGCCGTCCGGCATCACGTCGTGGTCGTCGACGATCCCGTCCTCCCAGTCGTTCGGGAAGCCAGTGACGGCGCGCCCCTCGACGAGCGGCGTCCCGTCGGCCTCGCGCGTGAACGCGAGGATGCCGACGGCGTGACAGACGACGAGGGCGACGCCGTCGTCGCCAGCGACCGCGTCGAGCAGCAACTGCCGGGCGTGCCGGTCTTGGTTCACGTCCCAGACGGTGCCGTGGCCGCCGGGGAAGACGACCGCCTCGTAGCCGTCGGCGTCGACGGTCGCGACCGGTTCCGGATCGTTCAGTTCGGGGTGCTCCTCGTCGACCTCGCGGAGCTCCGCGACTCGCTCCTCGCCGCCCGCGGCCTCGGGGTCGAGCGAGCGCTCGTCGACGACCGGGGGCGACCCCGACGGCGTCGCGACGGTCACGTCGACGCCCTCCGATTCGAGCGTCGTCAGCGGCTCGATACACTCCTCGGCCCAGTACCCCTCCTCGCTCACGACGAACAACGCGTCAGTCATGTGTAGTCCGCCATTGAGGACCTCGATATAAAAGACGCCCGCGCCCGGCAGCGCCAAAGGGCGGCGTCGGGTTTATAAGCAAACGTCACGGTCGCGGCCGGCGCGCGCCGTCGAGCGGCCGCCCTCGGCGGCCGCGAGAAGCGCGTGCGAGGGAGTCGCTGGCGCGACGAGGACGACCGAAGGGAGTCCGACAGACGCGCCCGACGGGGCTGGGGAGGCGTGAGGCGCGGTGCGGTGGCGGGCGGGGCTTTGGAGGTGTTAACCGCCGGTCCGCCGTCGACTACTAATAAACCTGCGAGTAGAAACTTCGAGGTGGTCCCCCCGGGTCGACAGTTACCGACCTATTCGTCGCCCTGCGCGTCGACGACGACGACCTCGCCGTCCTCGACGGTGACGTTGATCAGCGTCTTCACGTTGTAGTCGGTCTCGTCGAGCTCGTTCTCGCCCGCCTTCTTGATCACGGCGACGACGTCGACGACGTCCGCGCCGACCTCGTCGGTGAGCGCGTCGAGGATGGCCTTCATCGTGCCGCCGGTCGAGAGCACGTCGTCGAGGACGAGGACGCGGTCGCCCTCCTCCACGTCGTTGATGTACATCTCCGACTCGGAGTAGCCGGTCTCCTGGAACAGCGGGACCTCGCCGTCGAGGCCGTACTGGCGCTTCCGGATGACGACGAGCGGGATGTCGGTCATCAGCGAGAGCGCGGTGGAGATGTGGATCCCCATCGCCGCGGGGGTGACGATCTTGTCGACGTTCTCCAGCTCCGCCTTCCGGATGATCCGGATGACGATCTCCCGGAGCAGCTCCGGTTCGAGCATGGGGACGCCGTCACTGATCGGGTGGACGAAGTACTGGTACTCGCCTTTCTCGATGATCGGCGCGTCGAGGAGCGACTGCCGCAACTGGTCCATGTCGCGGGTACTCGGCCGGATTAATAAAGCGTGGCGGTTGCGGGATCGCGGTGTGAGTCGATCGCACGACGACTCTCCGCGAGCGAGACGCGGTCGAGACCCAACGCCGGATCGGCTCGAAACCCCGGCTCCGAGGCCGTACGACAACATCATTTATTAGCAGCTGATCGACACGATCACCACCGAACCCCCGGCCGCGAGGCGGGCGCACGCTCGCTGCGGTCCTCGGTCAGTCGCTCGTTTCACTCGCTCCCGCCCTGCGGTCCTTCTGTCGCCTGCGCCCGCCTCGCGGCCGGGGGTTCGGTGGTGATC
>NZ_SGUB01000082.1:0-253 GCF_005435235.1 Halorubrum sp. GN12_10-3_MGM | reverse complement strand
GTCTTCGGCCTCACGTAGCAGTTCATCGATTTCTTCCTCAGTCAAGTGATGCTCAATCTCTTTTCGACGTGAGCGCTCCATTACTCTTCTATCAAGCTTAACTAACAAAAGTTTTCATACTCATTAGCGGACACCTACCTCTTCGACTCGTGGTTCGCCCACGATTCTGGCCTTCCTGAACTCATCGAATCCTCCGACAAAGACTGGATCGGCCCGCTCCGGAGCAACCGACAGGTGACCTACGGCGGCGAAG
>NZ_SGUB01000081.1:0-254 GCF_005435235.1 Halorubrum sp. GN12_10-3_MGM | reverse complement strand
GTAAGATTGTGTGTATAAAAAACTTCAGACTTATGGATAGTTGTTAGGGACGATCATCTTACATCCGTGTTAGTGATCGCCGGTCTTAGAGACGTATTCATGATTGGAACGCACATTTTACCGGAAAAGTTCTTCGGTGGCGGCGGTCGCGGCCGCGGCGGCGGTGGCGGCGGCAACCGCCCGCGGCAGGGGCGCGACCTCAAGACCGGACTGACGATCGACCTCGAAGAGGCGTTCAACGGGGCGACCAAGGA
>NZ_SGUB01000080.1:0-255 GCF_005435235.1 Halorubrum sp. GN12_10-3_MGM | reverse complement strand
TCCTGAATCTCTTGACGGATCTGCTCGTACTCACAGCGACCGGCGCGCGCAGCGCGCTCGGTCGCGTGCCACGCGGATGCACCCGAGAGTTCGAGTCCGTGTAGTTGCTCGAAGCGATCAGCGATCTCCCGGTAAGGAAGGCGGTGATCGTACCGTGACAGAGCTGATTGAGCGATGACGTTCACCCCGAACTGCCCCTCATCGGGGCAGTCGGGGTGAGCCGCAACTGTCTCTGTTCCACAGGAGTCGCACTGG
>NZ_SGUB01000079.1:0-269 GCF_005435235.1 Halorubrum sp. GN12_10-3_MGM | reverse complement strand
AGCCGCGCTGAACCGCGGCTTCCGCCTCCCGAATCGCCGTGTGAATGGTTTTGTAAGCACGACCGAGCAGCGGCGCAATCTGGTTGATGCTCAGCAGTGTATCTGCGTAGAGGGTGAAAGCGAGAAGGACCTCACCGCAGGAGAGGTGCTTCTCGTGAAATGGCGTTCCATGGGTGTATACTGGCTTAAATTCGCAATTACGACACCGAACTCGGTCGTGTTTCTCCCACGTCATAATGCTCTGGTGACCGCAGCGAGGACAGGATGTA
>NZ_SGUB01000078.1:0-305 GCF_005435235.1 Halorubrum sp. GN12_10-3_MGM | reverse complement strand
GTCAATAACTCACGGTTTCACAGCGTCAAAGAGCGGTTCTTGCGCTCAGAAGATGCAGTAACTGCCGCTGGCGGTGGTCGTCAAAGGGTCAAAACTATGGTACCTTGCTCCCTTGATCAGGTGACGATGGCGATGCCTCTCCCGGATACGTCCGGAGAAAGGGAGCAGGCGGCGAGCCTTAATGAGTATGAAAACTTTTGTTAGTTAAGCTTGATAGAAGAGTAATGGAGCGCTCACGTCGAAAAGAGATTGAGCATCACTTGACTGAGGAAGAAATCGATGAACTGCTACGTGAGGCCGAAGAC
>NZ_SGUB01000077.1:0-326 GCF_005435235.1 Halorubrum sp. GN12_10-3_MGM | reverse complement strand
CCGGTAAGGAAGGCGGTGATCGTACCGTGACAGAGCTGATTGAGCGATGACGTTCACCCCGAACTGCCCCTCATCGGGGCAGTCGGGGTGAGCCGCAACTGTCTCTGTTCCACAGGAGTCGCACTGGTAGTAGTGGCGGTTGTACCGGGTGATTTCTGGGGGCTGGGGATCAGGGATCTCCTCGACGAGTCGGGGGCTGACGCCCACCGACTCGTCGAAGCGGTCGCCACACTCAGGACAACAGTCACAGGTGACTTCGATTTCTTCGTCAGGATCGGCCATAGAACGCCACTCCGGATCGTGACCATCCTTCCGACCGGGAGTGC
>NZ_SGUB01000076.1:0-382 GCF_005435235.1 Halorubrum sp. GN12_10-3_MGM | reverse complement strand
CATCATCCTCGACGACACGATCACCCACAAAGCCGGGGACGAAGTCCCCGGCGTCGGCCACTTCTACGATCACGCTGAAGGTGACACTGTCTGGGGCCAAGACCTCATCTACGCCTTCTACGCTGACGACAAAACCGCCTACCCACTCACCTTCCGCCTCTACGAAAAACAGGACGACAATGACCAAGACCACGACACCAGGTACGATCTCGCCCGCGAGATCGTCACCGAACTCGAAGACGAGGTAGGTGTCCCGTAATGATTAAGATAACATTCGAAAGTCAAGGAACTGTTCACACCACTTCTTTGCGAAGCTGACGCGTTTCGTTATTTTCTCAAAAGTTTCCTGAACGAGGTCTTTGAATTCCGCTTCGCTCTCAAC
>NZ_SGUB01000075.1:0-434 GCF_005435235.1 Halorubrum sp. GN12_10-3_MGM | reverse complement strand
GTACATGTCGGCGACGGCGTTGACGTCGTCGGGCTTCTCGCCGCTGACTTTCACCAGTGCGAGCTCCCGACGGACGGCCTCGCCTTCGAGTTCTCTGACCGAGATGACAGGCACGAGCTTCCGAAGTTGCTTTTTCGCCTGATCGATCCCCGGTTCCGGCTCCTCGATGAGGATCGTCATCCGGGCTGTGTCCTCGTCGACTGTTGGCCCGACGGTGAGACTTTCGATGTTGAACTGCCGGCGGCTGAACAGCGCCGACACCTCCGACAGCACGCCCGGTCTGTGCTTGACCAGCGCGGACAGCACCGCCTGGCGCGGTTCGTGTGTCACTTCGGCCTCGGGGTCGACGCGGATTCCCTGCGTGTTGCGTCGGCCCTTCGGGCGCATCCGTTCGTCCGGCGCTGGGCCTGGCATTCCTCCAGTCATTGTTAGAG
>NZ_SGUB01000074.1:0-442 GCF_005435235.1 Halorubrum sp. GN12_10-3_MGM | reverse complement strand
CGACCGCTCCCGCGGCCGCCGCCCCGACCGCCGCGATCCCGAGGTTGACGATCGTACAGGGGAGACAGCGGTTCTCGCCGGTGTATTCGGGCTGCCGGAGGCTGCTGACGGCGGCCGGGGCGGCCTGTCGGAGTCGGAACAGCATGGTGTCGCGTGACGCGTTCATACACATCGAAGGGCGGTGAACTGACCTATGTATGCGCCGCCTACCGCCCCGTCAGCCTGACGACCTGAATCAAATGTCACAGAAACAGTAGTATCTGGGAAAAATAAATATTCATGTGAAATTTCACTTCACAACTCCCCACAGAAACCCGTTTAAGCACTCATATGGTGCTTATCGTATGACTTCGCGCATCGCGAATAGGCAAAAGTATGTTAACCGAAACTGATATAAATGATCGCGACATCCTGCTACGCAGCTAAATGAATGACCTATGAC
>NZ_SGUB01000073.1:0-448 GCF_005435235.1 Halorubrum sp. GN12_10-3_MGM | reverse complement strand
GAGGAGGGGGAGGCGGCGAATGACGTAATTCGCCGCCTCCCCCTCCTCGAACCGCTCGCGGCCGCGTTCGAGGAACTCCAGCGTCTCTCTTTTCGTCTCGTGGGGGTCCCACGTGACGTGTTCGGCTATCTCGTCGATGCCGGTATCGGCCGAGCAGATCCGGTAGCACGCGTCGAGGTCGACCTTCTCGGGACCGTTCGCCTCCAGTCGGAGTCGGTCGGTTTCGATGGTCTCGGGAAACATACCGGCGCCGACGAGGGGGAACCGATAAACTCCACCGACGGTCTGCGAGGGGTTGTCACGCGCGGTCGGCCGCCGGGCGCCCAACGCGACCGCGGCGCTCGCCCAATCGGCCGCAGGATGGCCAGCGCGACCGCGACGCTCACCCGGTCAGGCCGGCCGTTCGAAGCTCCTCGCGGATCGCGTCGCGTTTCACGAGGGCGAAGCC